>DASVSL010000001.1:0-3857 GCA_036388095.1 Saccharimonadales bacterium (SeqCode)
CCCGCCATGAGTCAGGACAAGTTCATTGACCTCGCGCATGGCTGGCTGCAGCTTGGCCCGTTCTTTCGGGTCCTCGATCTTCATGAGTGGAATGACATGAAAGTTACCGTCGCCCATGTGCCCAGCAATTGTCGCAAGTAACTTATATTTCTTGATAATCACCCGTAGTTTCGGTAAAAAGGACGTTAGGTTAGCCGGTGGCACGATGAAATCATCGATAAATGGTGCGGTGTGCTTGTCTTTGATTTTGCTACGCAGCAGATTGAAACTCTCGCGCCGCATGATCCAAAACTTCTCGGCTTGAGCTTCAGTCTCGTCTTTTTCTAAATACGTGAATGGAAACGGCTGTAACGCGGCGTGCATGCCATCGATTTTTCGTTCGACGTCTTCGACGCTGTCGCCAGTAAATTCGACCATTAGCACCAGTTGCGGAATGCCTTTGATCAACATGAAGCCGTCAGGAATCAGTTGCAACGCCAGTTTGACCCACCGTACGAACCCGAGTTTCTTGATGAAGCTGAAAAAGAACTTGAAGCTGAGCCAAAGTGTATTGTCATCGAAACTCTCGAATGTTTCAGGCTCGTGCTTTAGCACCGTCGTAATGATGTCGCCAAGTTGGTCGATATTTTTGAGATACCCGACGAGGACACCGGAGTGTTTCGGCCGCGGAACGAGCGACACGTCGGCTTCGGTGATGATGCCGAGTGTCCCCTGCGCCCCGACGAACAATTTCGTCAGGTCAAAGATACCTGTCTCGCGGTCCCAGATATTCCACAAATGATAGCCAGTCGAGTCCTTACTGACTTTCGGGGCCGCCGCTTTAATTTCATCGTAATTCGTTTCAAGCAAATGAAAGGTTCGTTTATACATCTCCCCCTCGAAGTTATCCTGGCTCATTTTGCGGACCAGGCCAGCTTTGTCGAGGGGTATGACTTCGTACTCTTTGCCGTCGGCAAGAATGACTTTCAGGCGGGTAACGTAGCGATCGGTCTTGCCGTAGCGCAGTGATTTCTCGCCACCCGAGTTGTTGCTGATCATGCCGCCCACCGTACAGAGATCGCGGCTGGCAGGATAACTTGGTAGCATCAACCCCTTTGCGAGGGTTTTACCGTCGAAATCGCGAAAATAGGCACCCGGCTGTACGGTTGCCGTCGTTTCATGAACGGTTACGGCAGAAAAGTGTGCCGTCATATCGACAATAATCGAGTCGTTTATTGCACCGCCTGACATGTCGGTCCCGGCACTACGAGGAGTGATCGATAATTCTGGGAAGGTTTTTTTGTTGGCCGCGACCCATGCGACGAGGGTTTTGATATCGGCTGAGTCATGTGGGCGTGCGACGACTTGCGGTCGGAGCTCAAACAAACTAGCGTCGTGAGAGTACGTTTCGAGGGTTGTATCGTCGGTTAGTAGCTCGCCATGAAAGGTTTTTTGTAGGTCATCAATGTGCATATGTATAAATAGTAGCAGAGGCGCCCAGCTACATGCTATACTGCGCTTATGGTTCAGACAAAAACAAAGACGTCAACTGCGAAAAAATCGCCGACAAAAGCAAAAGTAGCTGCGGTAGCAGAACCAGCCTATGAGTTTCGGCCGTACCGCGTCCTCTACTTGGTTGTGGCCGTGTCAGTTATCAGCTTAGTACTGCTCGCCGCCTTAGGTCTTAGCGCTAGTTAGTTGCATTGTCATTCTGACCTCGCTCAGGCATACTTAATTTTATGAAAATCAAAGTCGACATCGAGACAAAAGTCTTTATTCGGTTCGTGCTTGTTGTGCTCGGCTTCGGTTTAGCGCTTGCCGCCATCTACAAGACCCGCAGTGCGCTCACGTTGATCGGCATTTCGGCCTTCTTGGCTCTAGCGCTCAACCCGCCAGTCGCCATTATTTCGCGCCGACTTCCGGGCAACAGCCGGGTCGGCGCCACCGCTCTTGCCTATCTCGTTGTCGTCGCTGTTCTGAGTGGCTTTGTTATACTTGTCGTCCCACCGGTCATCGAACAGAGTGCTCGCTTTGCTGGTACCGTACCAGGGCTGATTGACAATGTGTCGTCGCAGCGAACGGTTTTAAATGACTTTACTGCCCGTTATGGCTTGACCGAAACAGTTGATGACGCTGTTGCCAGTGCCAAAAGCCAGGCTAGTTCGGTAGCTGCTAACCTTGGTAATCTGCTGGTCGGCGGAGTCGGTAACCTGTTTGCTGGTCTGACTAATCTGCTGTTTATCCTGGTTTTGACATTTTTGATGCTGATCGAAGGACCAACGCTTATGAGCAAACTATGGGGACTGTACCACAATCGTGATCAACTTGAACGACACCATGAACTCGTGCGCCGGATGTACCGCGTCGTGACTGGCTTCGTAAACGGTCAGTTAGCCGTCGCCGGTATCGCTGCGGCCTGCACGATGGTTGTACTGTTGCTACTCAGTGCAACCGTCGGGCTCCCGGCGAACCTCGCGGTGCCGTTGAGTGTCATTATCTTTTTCTGTGGCATGATCCCGATGATTGGTGCCACGATTGGTGGTGTATTGGTCGGCTTCATTCTGCTGTTGAACTCGCCGTCAGCGGCGCTGTTCTTCGTGATTTACTTCATTGTGTACCAACAAGTAGAAAATAATTTCATCGCACCGACGATCCAGGCTAAAAGCGTTGAACTATCGGCATTGACAATCCTCGTGGCAATTTTGATTGGCGTATCCCTCGGCGGCCTCTTGGGCGGTGTCATAGCGATTCCAGTTGCTGGGTGCCTGCGTGTATTGATGATTGATCGATTGTCACATGCCCACAAGCGTCGCATGGATGACGAACCGAATCCGATCAAACGACTCGCATCGAAGCACAAAAAATCCCACGCCTAAGTGATTTACAAGTAGTACCAGTTGCTGCCAGCGGCAGTGTCGTTGACGCCAATGCCCTGACTTTTCAGCTCGTCACGTAAGCTATCAGACCGCTGCCAGTCTTTGGATTCTCGGGCGTGCAACCGCTGATCAATCAGCGCGCGTACTGCGGCGCTGACGTCCTGAGACGTCTCAATGAGGCGTAGGCCGAGTGCGTCGTCAAGTCGCTCAAACAGGCGCTCAAGCGTTGCCGTAGTGAAGCTATCGGGCTGCTGCAGTATCTGATCCATCAGCTCATCGATATGCGTTAAGGCTACCGGAGAGTTTAGATCATCTGTCAAACTATGATGGACTTTGCGTAGACTTGGCTCGATTGACTGCTCCGTATCACCGGTCGTCACCTGATGTCGCAGACACGCAACTGTTCGCCAGCGTAACAAACGATTACGAGCCGCCGCCAAATTATCCCAGGTGAAATTGCTCTCGGTACGGTAATTGCTCTGCAGGACGAACAACTTGAAATCCATTGCGCTAAAACCTTTGTCAGCTAGGTCGGCGAGGGTGAAGCCGTTACCGAGACTTTTGCTGATTTTCGTCCCATTGACCAGCAGGAAGTTGGCATGCGTCCAGATGTTCGCGAACGGTTTACCGGTCGCAGCTTCGGACTGTGCAATTTCGTTCGTGTGATGAACCGGAATATGATCGATGCCGCCGGTATGAATGTCCAGGGTGTCACCGAGATACTTCATCGCCATCGCCGAACATTCGATGTGCCAACCCGGGAAGCCTTTTCGTGCTGCCGATCCGGGAGGAGCCCATGGGCTATCCCACTCCATGTCACGTTGCTCGTCCGTCGGGCTGAACTTCCAAAGGGCAAAATCTGACGGATTGCGTTTTTGTGTGTTCATGCTGACGCGAGCGCCAGCTTTAAGCGCAGCCAGATCAAGATGGGCAAAATCAGCGTAAGATGTAAATGTCGTCGTATCAAAATAGACGCCATCATCAATGATGTAGGTATGGCCA
>DASVSL010000002.1:0-19293 GCA_036388095.1 Saccharimonadales bacterium (SeqCode)
GAACTGGGGACACAAGGCTCTTCAGGCCTCTGCTCTACCAACTGAGCTAAAGAGCCATGATGGTAGTACGTGGGTAAACGGTAAGGTGCTGACCTCAAGGCAGAGGCCTCTGCTCTACTCATTCTTCTGACGCTGCACGCAGCGATGAGCTAAACAGCCAGAAACAGAACAGGACTTATTGTAACTAAACAGGGGCCGCGCGACAAGCGAGTCAGGCGGTAGGCTTTTTGGCGAAACGGCCTTTGTCGCGAGTCGACAGTTTTGCAATTGCTCGCTCAACATAGGGGTCAAGCTGTACGGACTGACTGTTGGCGATGCATATACAGGTGTAGATAACGTCCGCCAGTTCATCGCCTAAGTCTTCGTGGGCTTCACCAGGCTTTTTCGGTTTATCGCCATACTCGTGGTTCAGGATACGAGCTACTTCACCAGCCTCTTCGGTCAGTCGGGCCATGTTACTCAGCGGGTGCCAGTATGGCTTTTCGTACTGCTGTAATTCGTCGTCGATGCGCTTTTGGTAATCTGCCAGTGACATTATTTCAAAATGTCTTTAAGGTTGGTCAGTTCAGTTGGCAAAATCACGAGAGTTTTCTGACTTGGTTCAACCGAAATCTTCTCGAGCGTCTGCAATGTACGGATATTGATACCGCCAGGAACCCTGCTGAGCATAGCCGCCGCGTCGGCAACTGACTGGGCAGACTGTTTCTCGGCTTCAGCCGTAATGACGACGGCGCGACGTTCACGCTCAGCTTCGGCTTGTTTGGCCATCGCGCGCTTCATATCCTGCGGCAATTCAATATTCTGAATCTTCACATTCTCGACGTCGATACCCCACTTGTCGGTTTCGCTATCGACAATCTCTTTGATCTTTTCGCTGATTTCGACGCGCTTGCTGAGCAGTTCGTCCATGTCAGCGTTACCAGTGACGTCACGCAGGGCGGCCTGGGCGAACTGGCTGGTGGCGTAGACGTAGTTAGTCGTCTCGAGCACGGCCTTACCAGCGTCAATGACCCGCAGGTACACAACGGCATCGACGGCGACGGTCACGTTGTCCCGAGTAATGATCTCTTGCTTCGGCACATCAATCGGGGTCGAACGAATGTCAACACGAATCATCTTCTGGAAAATGGGGATGATAATCCGCAAACCAGGTTGACGAATGCCGGTATATTTACCCAGTGTCAGCACAACACCGCGTTCGTACTGGTTAATGATCTTGAGTCCACTGAGTACCAGAATAACTAGCGCAAGTAGCACCAGTCCTGTAAAACCGCCAAATAGTTCCATCGCGTCTCCTTGGTTAGTGTCGGCAGTATATCACTCGAGAGCGAGAGCGATAAGGCGATCGAGGAGCGCCGAGTACGATAAACCTTCGTGTTGCCAGAGCTTGGGGTACATGCTGATGTCGGTAAACCCGGGGATACTATTGATCTCGTTGAGATACAGCGTATTAGTATCATCGAGCAAAAAATCGACTCTCGACATGCCACGTGACGCAGTTACCCGGTAGGCATCTAGAGCGTGTTGCTTCAGCGTTGCAATCATCGCCGCAGGTAGTTCGGCCGGTACGACCGTTTGGGCAGTACTGCCGGTATTATATTTATCTTCAAAACTATAGAAATCTTCGCCCGGGATTATCTCGCCCGCTGACGTGACTTCAGGCCGGGCGTTACCAAGTACGGCTAGTTCGATTTCGCGGCCATGGACGGTTTTTTCGATCAGTACGAGGTCGGCGTGTTTGGCAGCATCGTCGAGCGCGGTATCCCATTGATCAGCCGAGGTGACATGGCTGACACCAACCGACGATCCACCTATATTTGGTTTTATAAAGACGTCTTCGCCCAAGTCACTAGTCACGACTTTATAGGCTGGCTTCGGGTCATACGAGTACCAGGTGTGCCACGGCGTTACAGGAATACCCGCATGCGCCAGGACTCGTTTGGTCATGTCTTTGTCCATGGTGACGGCGGCCGACAAAAGACTCGGACCGACACATGGGACATGCAGCAGATTAGCTAGCCCTTGAACGTCCCCGTCCTCGCCGTGCTGCCCGTGGAGGACTGGAAACAGCACATCGACGGTAAATTCGGTGCCGTCCGAAACCGTAAACGCGCCCTTGCCTAGCTGCGGTACCAAGGTTCGGCTTTCGTCACGCTGGTCGACGCTGTCGGCGAGGGTCCATTTACCATTGACCGTTATATAGCCGAGCCGTATGTCGTACTTTTCGTGGTCCAGCGCCGCCACAACATTACGGGCACTCAGAATCGAAACATCGTGCTCAGATGATTCACCACCGAATAAGACAAGGAGGTTGGTTTTCATATATCCTATGCTAGCACGCTATAGTGGTGATATGAGTAGAGTACCCCTGGCAGAGCGCATGCGCCCTACATCGCTAGATGAGGTGATTGGCCAAACCCATATCGTTGGTGACAACGGGTTGTTGCGCCGCATCGTCGAGACGGGTCAGCCGACCAGTTTGATTTTGTGGGGGCCGCCAGGGACGGGCAAAACCACTTTGGCGCGGATACTCGCGAATGCGCTCGAGGCAGACTTCATCGAACTTAGCGCCGTAACCGCTGCCAAAAAAGATGTCATGGCCGTCGTCGAGCGCGCCAAGGTCAACTGGAACCTAAAACAACGCACGATTTTGTTCGTCGATGAAATCCACCGCTTTAACAAAGCCCAACAAGACGCTTTTTTGCCACACGTCGAATCGGGCTTATTGACACTGATCGGCGCGACCACCGAGAATCCGAGCTTCGAGGTCATTACCCCGCTACTGTCTCGTTCTCGGGTGTTGGTGCTCGAACCCCTGAGTAAACCCGACATCCTCGGCATCTTGCGCCGTGCCCTCGACCAAGAAGAGGCGTCCGTCGAAGTCGACGACGACGCGCTGGATTACCTCGCCGAACTGTCTGGTGGTGACGCACGCTTGGCACTAGGCAACCTCGAGGTCGCGCTTGGTCTGAATGATCACCTGACAAAACAAATCGTCGAGACGGCAGCGCAGCGACGGATTCCTGGCTACGACAAAAAAGGCGACATGCACTATGACATCATATCGGCGTTCATTAAAAGCATGCGTGGTAGCGACGTCACCGCGACACTCTACTACCTGTCACGGATGCTCCACGCCGGCGAAGACCCCAAGTTTGTTGCCCGGCGTATGGTGATATTCGCCAGTGAAGATATTGGCCTGGCGGGTAATGGTGCTCTTAGCCTTGCGGTCGCTGCCTTTCAGGCGGTCGAACGTATCGGCATGCCCGAGGCTAACTACACCCTGTACCACTGCGCCACTGCCCTGGCCCGTTCAGAAAAATCACGCGAAACGAGCGATTTGATGTACGAAGCCCAAGCGCTTGCCAAACAACACCCGGACGCGCCGGTGCCACTACACGTGCGAAACGCACCAACCAAGCTAATGAAAGATCTTGGCTACGGCAAAGATTACAAATGGAAAGCTGACTTCAAACCAGCCCAAGGCTTTTTGCCTGACGCGGTTACTGGATCAGGAAATACTGAATAACGACGCCCTGGTGCGGTGCCAGCGTCATACCGCCACGCAACCGGCGCTCTTTGATCGGGTGCGTCGATGCCAAAATGTCACCTTTGGCTGCAACCTGAATCTCCTGCGGCTGATCGGACATGTTGGCAATAATGAGCATTTTTTCGAACTTATGTTCGCGGATATAGCCGATAACCGGGCCGTGGGCACCCTCCCATTGACTGTACTTACCGACCCGGAAGATCCGGCGGCGGCGTAGCTTAAGTAGTAGACGATATAAATGAAAATACGAATTCGGATCGACTGATTCACTGGCAACGTTGGTTGTCTTATAGTCTTTTGAGATCGGCAGCCATGGCTCCGCAGTGCTGAAACCGGCGTGTTTGTCAGCGGACCACTGCATGGGCGTCCGGGCCGGGTCCCGCCCCAAGCCGAGGCCAGGTACCCGCAGCTCAAACGGATCTTTAACGAGATCGGGTGTGATATCGCCATCCTTCATCCCGATTTCATCGCCGTAATACACGACCGGAATACCGGCTAGTGTCAGCTGGATCATCGCAATCAAACGAGATTGCGCATCACCGAGCCGACTACGCAGGCGCGAATTGTCGTGATTGCCAAAGGTATAAAACGGCCGCAGTGTATCGCCGAGCTCGCGCGGGAATCGACTGATAAAATCGCGGTAGTACTCCGAGTCATACGGCGCATGAATGCCTTCGAAATTAAATGGTGCCGCTACGTCTGGGTTTACTTCGTAGAAGCGGGAATGGATGTTGGCCCAAGACGTCGGGTCGGTTGTGTAGTCTTCGAACAAAATAATCCGGTCGGGAAACTCTGCCACAACATCGGCCATTTCCTTGAGGTGCAAGAACAGTTTGTCGCCGTACATATCGTGGTCGTGCAGAAACTGGTGGTACGGATCGTGCTCGCCTTCGATGTAGTCTGGGTTGAGCGGGTTATCGCGAAACTGCGAATCTTTCGCCAGCACCCAGATAGCGTCGGCCCTGATGCCATCGACACCATGCTCCATCCAAAACCGCAGCACGTTTTTCATCGCACGCCGCACTTCAGGATTGTCCCAGTTCAGATCCGGCTGTTCCTTCAAGAAACTATGCATGTAGTACTGGCCACGAATTTCATCGTATTCCCAGCTCGAACCGCCAAAAATGCTGAGCCAATTGTTTGGTGCCGATCCGTCCGGTTTCGGATCTCGCCAGATATACCAGTCGCTGCGTTCGTTATCGCGAGAACTACGTGATTGCACGAACCAGCTGTGTTTGTCAGACGTGTGGTTTGGCACGTAGTCGACCATCACCTTGATATCACGCTCGTGTGCCCCTTGAACGAGGCGTTTGAAGTCATCCATTGTGCCAAATAAATGATCGACGGAGAAATAATCCGAAATGTCATAGCCGAAATCGGCCATCGGCGATGGGTAAAATGGTGACAGCCAAATAGCGTCGACGCCCAGTGACGTGCCATCGCCTTTTAGGTAGTCGAGGTTTTTGACAATGCCAGCAATATCACCCGTTCCGTCACCGTTGCCGTCAAGGAAGCTGCGTGGATATATCTGATAAATGGCATTAATAGCGTCCCATCTGGAAGTCATACCCAGGTACTATACCGGTTACGCAGGTGATTTTTAGCAAAAATTATCACAATTTGGGGTCGTGCGGCGTGGTAGAATTATTTCCATTATGAAAATCGCAATGATGGTGCGCGGCTTTATGCCGACACCCGTTCCTGAAGGAGTTGCCTACTCACCCGCAAGCGTGGCGCAGAGTGTTGCCGAAGGACTGCAAGGTCTTGGTCACGACGTAACGTTTTACGGAACGGAAAAAACTACTCTGGACGTTGAACGCATTGAAACATGTGGCCAACGATCAATCGTAAACTCGCAGTTAGAATTTGAAGAGTTCACAAGCTCAGCCGACTTGTTCAAGAACTACTTGCCCTCGCTGTACGACATGCGGCTCAGCCGTGAGATGCTCGAAGCAGCTGCGCGTGGTGAGTACGACTGCGTTATTTTCAACCACTTCGAATCTGCTCTGCCGCTGGCAAAATTGTTCCCGGACGTCCCGATCGTTTACATCTTGCACGACTATATCGACGAATCGCGCCGACAGATGATGGAGATGTACACCTCGCCCAATCAGCATTTCATTTCAATTTCTGATAATCAACGCCGCGATGCACCGGATCTTAACTATGCCGCGACAATTTATAACGGCATTAACACGGATTATTTTAATTTTGAGCCAGATGCCGAAGACTACCTTATGTTCTCTGGGCGCATCACGCCGATCAAAGGCGTCAAAGAAGCGGTTCAAGTCGCCGTTCAGTCCAAAAGCCGTCTGTTAATTGCGGGCACTTTATCGAAAGTAGATTATTGGTACTTCGACGAGCACATCAAGCCGTACCTCGACGACCGCATCCTTTTCCTTGGCATGCTCGACAAAGAACAGCTGCGCAAGTACTACCAAAAAGCCGCTGGCCTGTTGATGCCGATTCAATGGGAAGAACCGTTTGGCCTGTCGATGGTCGAAGCCAACGCCTGCGGTACACCGGTCATCGCCTTTAATCGCGGCTCCGTGCCTGAGATCGTCGTTAACGGTAAGAACGGGTTTGTCGTTGATAACAGTGCCGAGATGATCATGGCCATCAAAAAGCTCAAAACTGTTAGTCGTCGCAGTTGCCGTGACCGAGTTGTTCGTAACTATACAACTGCGCGGATGGTCAAGCACTACGAAACAACCCTGCTTGAGATTTGCCACAAACAAGCCGGTCGTGTAAGTACCGCAAAGTCGGCGTCGCGAAATACACAGGTACGCGCTAGTCTCAAGCGCATCTCAAGTCGTCTCAAGATGAAAAACCGCGCTCACCCCACGAAAAAATAGCGCCCTCATCCGTTTGTCTAGCGTGCCAGCCTGGCGCTTTCACGCCAAATATGTTGAAATAGATAGGTGAAAACCATAAGTTCTATCGTCCATGTGTCTTGGACGCCGCAACAAGCGCGATGAAGCGCCAGTCGGTACGGCTCCTTAAGGTGCTGGTCGTGCTGGTGATTGCCAGTATAGGTTCGTATAAAACCCTTCAGCTCGACGCGGCCACATTCGACAACTCGAACACGAATATTGAGGTTGTCGAGTCGCCGGCAGGCGAGGCCCTTGCTACCCTACCGATCAAAGGACGCGCGCCGAAGACCGGCTACAGCCGCGATCAATTCGGGAACGGTTGGAGTCTGATCGGCGAATGTGACGCCCGGAATTATATTTTAGCTCGTGATTTAGTCGAAGAGACGTTAGTCACACCGACGTGCAAGGTTGCAACCGGTCGCCTGAACGACCCCTACAGCGGCAAAATTATCAGTTTCTTCCGGGGTGCCGACACCAGCGATGATATTCAGATTGATCATGTTGTCGCGCTGAGTGATGCCTGGCAAAAAGGCGCTCAGGCACTGACTGTAGAACAGCGTCGGGCCCTCGCCAACGACCCGCTCGAGTTGCTGGCGGTGGAAGGGGCGCTGAACCAGCAAAAAAGCGACGGCGATGCCGCCACCTGGTTGCCGCCGAACAAATCGTACCGCTGCGCCTACGTTGCCCGCCAAATCGCCATCAAAAAGAAATATAGCCTGTGGGTCACGCGCAGCGAATACGATACAATGGCAGACGTTCTAAAAACGTGCCCGGACCAACTACTCCCCACTTCGTAAGCATAACTATTGCTAAAAGTATAAAAATAGTATAAAATATCTATACTACGCAAGTAGTCGCTGCACCGTGCAGCCCCTGTCATGGGACATTTTAGGAGGTGATCCCGTGGGGGAGACACTTAGCACCTTAATCGCAGGCTTCGTAGCCTTCGTCTCGCCGCTGTTCGCCGGGCTCATGGACAAGCCCGCCTACCCCGAGTTCGCCGATCAAGCTTGTCACGCAGGAGACGGCCGTACGCGTATCACTGATGACCTGCACGATATCACGCTCGGAGGTCCGACTTCCGTTGCGCTTGGCTATCCGGAGAATGCGTCGTTCGGTGACCTTCGTGTCTACGTCGGCGACGGCTCACCGGACGCCCTGCCTGGTATCTGTGCCGTCAACGCCGCCACCTGGCGTACCGCTGGCGAGCCCATCCTGCGCAGCGTCAAGCTCTACGCTGTCGACAGAGGCATCGAACAGTCCTCACAGGGTCGCGAACTCGCTGCCAATTACGGACGGGACCTGCGCCAAATCGGCCCGGTCACAACTGAGCTGGATGAAGCGTTCGTCGAAGCGAAAACAGTGGTCTGTATCGATCCGGCTCGCCCCAGCGACTGCACAGACGCCAGTCTGTACATCATCGTCAGGCCACAGCCGGCGCAGTAAAGTGGCTTGGGATTGCCATGACCAGCGATAACCGGTCGCAAAATTCCAGACGGGCTTCACTGTCAAGTGAAGCCCGTCATTTTAATTACCGAAAGATTTATTTACTGCCGCGCTTGCGCTTATTCGGATCAAGTTCACGCTTGCGGAGACGAAGGTTTTTTGGCGTCACTTCGAGCAGTTCGTCATTTTCAATGAAATCGAGACACTGTTCGAGGCTAAAAATAGTCGGTGGCGTCAGCTGAACCACACCGTCACTGCTACTGCTACGCATATTAGTCAGGTGCTTAGCCTTACAAACATTGATCTCCATGTCTTCTTGGCGCGTGTTAAGGCCGATGATCTGTCCGGCATACACTTTCTCAGCTGGTCCGACAAACGTTGTCCCGCGCGCTTCTGCGTTCTGCAGCGCATATGGCGTCGTCGTGCCGGTTTCAAACGAAATTAATACCCCACTGCGCATTTGCTGTAGCGCCGACCCGACCGGCTGGAAGCCGCTAACGAGTGTGTTCATGACGATCGTGCCTTTCGTGTTCGTTAGCAAGATGTTACGCATCCCAAGCAGTGCCCGTGTCGGCATTTCGTAAACCAACTTCGTCACGCCCTTGGGGCTCGCGACTTGCTCTTTCATGATGGCGCGGCGTTGACCAAATTCCATCTGCACCGTTCCGACATGTTCGGCTGGGACTTCGACAATGACTTCTTCGACGGGTTCGACCGTCTGACCGTCTTGCTCACGCGTCACCACCTGTGGCCGACCGACTTCAAACTCATAGCCTTCGCGGCGCATGGTTTCGATCAAGACACCGAGGTGTAGTTCGCCACGACCGGCAACGGCAAAGCCGATATTTTCGTCTTCGACTTTAAGGCCAACGTTGGTCTCGAGCTCTTTTTGCAAACGCTCACCGATTTGACGACTGGTGTTGAACTCGCCCTCTTGGCCTTTGAACGGTGAGGTGTTGGGACCAAGATAAATCCGCAGCGTCGGTGTTTCGACTTCGATAATCGGTAAGGCTTCTGGCTGCTCGGCGTCGGCGATCGTTTCACCAATCTTGGCGTCGGCAATACCCGTCAGCTGCACGATATCACCGGCGACACCACCAGGTACTTCGAACTTTGTCACACCCTGGCTCATAAAGACCAGCTCAACTTTTGCTTTGCTGAATGTTCCGTCTTTTTTACAAAGCGTCACGGTGTCACCAGGGTCAACTTTACCGCGGGTAATTCGACCGATGGCGTATTTACCTTTGTACGTGTCCCAAGCGAGGGCGGTAACGAGCATCTGAAACGGCTTATCCAGTTCGACTTTCGGCGCGGGGACTTTTTCGATGATGGCGTCGAAAATAGCGGTTAAGTCGGCTGCATCGTTAGCACTGTCTTGCGGTACTTTCGTCCAAGATTTGCCTTCACGACCGATGGCATAGTAGACAGGATAATGCAGCTGGTCCTCGTGGACGGCCAGCTCTAAAAACAGATCCGCGAGTTCGTCTTCGACTTCTTTGATACGAGCACCAGGTTTATCGATTTTGTTGATAATGACGATTGGCTGCAGTCCAGCTTCGAGCGCTTTTTGCAGCACGAATTTCGTCTGTGGCATCGGGCCTTCTTGGGCATCGACGATCAGCAGGCAGCCATCGGCCATGTTGAGCGTCCGTTCGACTTCACCGCTGAAATCGGCGTGCCCTGGGGTGTCGATGATGTTAATACGGTATTCATTATGCTCGACGGCGGTGATTTTCGCCGTAATCGTGATGCCGCGTTCACGCTCCTGGTCGCCGCTATCCATAATCAGATCCTGCGTCATCTCGGCCTGATTCCCACGGAAGGTGTTGGACTGCTTTAAAAGACCATCGACAAGCGTCGTTTTTCCATGGTCAACATGGGCGATAATGGCGATGTTACGGATAGTGTCGGGGGTGTGTGAAGAGTTTTGCATAAAAATAGGCTTCGAATTACGAAGCATGTCCTTATTTGTATTATAGCACAAGGTTTATATTTAATCAATAGTCTAGCCGATTAACGATCCTCGTACAGATTGCTGTACGTCTCGTATGCGTTGGCCGCGTTGGATTTCAGAACCTCGGGGCTGACAATATCGTGGTCAAGGCCCCACTCCGCCGGGACCTGGTAGGTTCGGGCAGCCGGGTAAAGTTCGCGCACACGATCGACGGCCACTGTGACGTTAATGGCGCTGTCGGTGGCCGAGTACACCACTGCCCCGCTGGTCAAGTCGCGCGTACTTGACGGCAGATTGGCGACAATCTTCTGGTACTGAGCCAAGCCTTTATAGGTACCGTACTCGCCGTTATCGACGTCTGGCAACGACACGCTACCACCGTACAGCGTCACGAGTGGTTTTAATTGCCACCGCGGTGCTTGCTTTGGGTTCGGCTCATAAAACGGTGACAAAACAAGCAACCGCTTGACGACATCGGGGCGATAATAGGCCGCCCACGTCGATAGGACGGCGCCGCCAGAAATACCAATCACCCCGACATCAGCGCCAAGGCCGTGAGCGACCGAGACGTAGTCGTCAACGACTGAGACCATCCGGCTAGCTGGTGGTACGACTCGCCGTCCGTCCTGATAGCCATGTTGAATCATTCTGGGGATCAACACGGTGTAGCCGCGCTGAAACAGTGTCGCGGCCAGACCGCTCATTTGCGAGGGGCACGGGGTGTAGCCGTGAAACAACACGACGACTTTGCCGGTTGGCTGCGGTTGTGGCAGATAGGTTGTGCGGCAGTCGGGTTTGATGGCCGTATCGCTGGTATCAAGCGCCACCAGTTGGCGGACACGAGCATCGGCTTGCTGGTACGAGTAGGTAGTCGACTTTGGTGACCGCAGCGCCGGGTCCTTGAGCGGCCAGGCGTAGATGGCAATTACCGCTAGGAGAACCAGTCCGACTATTGCCGCCAGCCCGATGCCAACCTTTTTCAGCAAATGGGTGATGTTCATTACTAGTAGCATACCATCTACCAGCCAGTGAAACATGCCCGCAAACCAGCTGTGCGAAGTGGACGGCTTGACCACGCTTCTAGCTAAATCAGCGTGATAGGATCCGAGAGATTCGACCAAAGTAAAAGACCCGTCAGAAAGACAGGTCTTTTACTTTGGTGGGCGCTGAGGGGCTCGCTTTCGTCGCTTGCGCTCCGAAAGTGCCGGGGACTGCAGACTTGCAATCCCGTTCGAGCCCCGATCGTCGTTCGGCCAATTAAATAGACCCGCCAGATGGGCGAGTCGATTTAATTGGTGGGCGCTGAGGGGCTCGAACCCCCGACCCTCTCGGTGTAAACGAGATGCTCTAGCCAACTGAGCTAAGCGCCCCTAAACTTTCATATGGTGCGCGAGAGAGGACTTGAACCTCCACGTCCTTGCGGACACTAGCACCTGAAGCTAGCGCGTCTACCAATTCCGCCACTCGCGCGTATCCATAAATGAAAAGTTCAACTGTTGATTGTAAAGGACTTGGTCACGTTCCGCGACCCCGAAACTTCGCGATTGCCAGCGTAGCTGGCATCGGAAGATTTCCTTGCGGCCTGCCTCAGGCAGCCCTCACCTCCACGTCCTTGCGGACACTAGCACCTGAAGCTAGCGCGTCTACCAATTCCGCCACATCCGCATGTAAAGCTACTTCGTTAGTTTATCGTCGTTCCAGACGATCACATTGGATGCGCGCGTCTACGATTACTTGCGTTTTACGCAGCCGCCACACCCGCTAGGTGCTACCCCAATAACATACTGCGGGCGTCATTTACTATACGTGGCGCCACTCTGCCTGACAAGTCAAATTCGCGGCAAGAACTGGGCGAACGCGTCGAGCGAGTAGTCTTTGCGTAACGCCTCGACCAGTGCTTTCGTATCCATCGCGATTTTGACTTCTGGATTGAGCATCGTGTGCGGATCAGCAGCCGTCTTGAGCTGCTGAAAGACCGTCATCAGGTCGCTGCCGGTTTGCGAGACACTGTACGGTGCCCGCAAGCGACCCTCAGAACTCGTCGTCGCGATACTGCCACCTAGTTTGATAACGTGGGCAAAATATTCTTCGAGCAACTTAAACACGAGCTGGCGATCACCGAGTCGTGCCAGGTCGAGCGATGGAATCGCCAGTACTTCATTACTTTGGGCATGCACGACAACCGCACCCTCGATGTGATGTTTCGTAAACAGTGTTTTCGTATCTTGAACAAACTGATGTAGCGCAGCTGGCGGGACAGAAACACCGGCCAGAAGCGGTATACCCAGACGACGATTGTTTTGATATGCCATGAAACCCGCAGTTTGATAGCGGTAGGCCCATAGTTTTTCGCGCGATTCGAAATCGGTCGCGACCATACAGGTGTCGGTGAACTCGCTACAGACTTTTTCAGCCCGTTTCGTAAACCGATTGAGGTCGCGATCAGAGCGGTTAGAGGCTTCGGCAAAAAGTAAAATGCCAGATTTGTCGCCGATCATAAGTTCAGTCGGAAGCTCGACGTTCAAATGGCGGCGGGTGTAATCAAGTAGTTCACCGTCGACAAGTTCAAGGGCGGTCGGCTTCAGCTTAGCCAACCCTTCGGCCGCCGACAAAGCATCGTCCATGTTTTCAAACGCGGCTACAACCAGGCTGGACGCCGGAACATAGGCGGCACATTTCATGATGGCTTCGGTGATAATGCCAAGTGTGCCCTGCGCACCGACAAATAGCTGCGTCAGATCAAGTCCACCGCCTTTGACCCGGAGTTGTGACAAACGATACCCGACGTTGTCCGAGGAGGCATTAATCGCCCGGGCATAAGCCGACATCGTATCGGCTTCGTCGTTCAGGAGCGTATCAACTGCTCGGTACAGCTCTCCTTCGAGTGTCGGCAACCCGAGTTTTTTACTAACATCACGCTTGCTGAGCGGTCCCGTCTGAATCACTTCACCGTTAGCAAGTACCACTTCTAACCGGTCAACCCAGGCGCTCATATCCCCATAGGTAAACGACTGGCGGCCACTGGCGTTATTGGCGATGGCCCCGCCGATCGTTGAGTAGCCGCTCGATTCAGGTTCGGGCGGTAAGAACAATCCGTGGGTATGAAGCGTCTCCTGAAGCGACTTGAAGTTGACGCCTGGCTGCACACGTACAAGCTTCTGTTTCGTATCTAGCTCAAGGATGTTTTTCAAATGCGCCGACATCGCGATAATGACACCTCGGCCAATCGCTGCACCGGTCCAATCACTCCCGCCGCCGCGTACGGTCAGCGGCAGCTTATGACCACGTTCGGCCAACTGCCACGAGAACCGGGCGATCTTGCGGATATCGTTGGTTGTTCGTGGATAGACCACGAGGCTTGGCATGATACTAAGCGGGCTGGCATCGGTGGCAAATTGCTGCCGAACATGCTCGTCGGCGAGCACCTCGCCCGACAGATGACTTTGGAGATAACTGGCAACTTTATTCATGAGATTCCTTAGACATCATGATAGCATGAGCGGTTTCGCTCTGGCGGGATGTCATTGACTATTTCTCCAAATAAAAACGGGGCCAATCGACCTCGTCATTATTTGGTGCGGCGAAGAGGACTTGCCACTTTTGCTTCGCTCTCGGGCAAAGCCCTGTCGCTACGGCTAAACATTACTTTCATAGACTGCCACAGGCAGTCCATGCCTTTCGGTTCAAGTCCTCTAATTACCTACCAAAGAAATAGACCTGACAAATGCCAAGTCCATTTCTTTGGTGCGGCGAAGAGGACTTGAACCTCCACGATCGCAATGATCACTAGCCCCTCAAGCTAGCGCGTCTACCAATTCCGCCACCGCCGCATAATTCTCACTGTAAGGTCCAAGGCATAAGTATACTGTAATGATCACTAGTCACGCATAATTTTCCTTGAAAATTTGCGCGACCCCGCCTCAGTCGGTGAGGATAAACCTCATCCGGCTTCCGGCGTTCCGGACTGCCACTGGCAGTCCTCACCCTCAAGCTAGCGCGTCTACCAATTCCGCCACCGCCGCATATTGTTTAAATTCAATGTACATCCTTAGCTCCGTCCGGTACCTACACCGACGCGCGCGTCTACGATTACCTACGTTTCACGCAGCCGCCACCGCGTAGTGTTTGAGTATAATGTACATTCACAGTTCCATTGGGTACGTACACCGACGCGCGTCTACGATTATTTGCGTTTCACGCAGCCGCCACCGCCACTATTACGTTCATAAAAGTACCGCTGTATTGTACGGTATTATGCCGTCAGCCTCAACTATGGGGTCTTAAACAGGCGATCTGTCGTGACCGTCCACTGATCGATCGTGTGGTAGCGCCCCAGCGTGTCTATGACGGGGTTTGCCGCATCAACCGCATCAGTGTTATCCGTCGTGACGTAGCTAAGGTGAGGTCGATACAGTGCCACCGCTGGCGCGTCTTCAAGCCACGTCTTGATAAAAGTTCGGTAGCGGGCGGTCCGTAGGTCCACCTGGCTCCGACCACGGGCACTGACAAGGGCATCGTCCGCGACCCCTGATTTGTAGTTGCTTAGGTTAAATCCGCGCACGCTCGCCTGAGTCGAATGCCAATAAGCAAAGATATCCGGGTCTGCCCCAAGCGCGATCTCGTACAGCAGCACGTCGTAGGCCCGCCGGGTCAGGATATTCTGCTCAAAGGTATTGGTCGGTACCACCTGAGTACGAACATCGACGCCAACCGAGCGCCACTGCTTGGCGAGCCGCTCCAGAACGTCAGGGAATTCACCCGTCCGCGGCGCGACCACGGTAAGCTGGAGCCGTTGACCGCCTTTTTGACGTACACCATCAGCACCCGCCTTCCACCCGGCCGCCTCAAGCTCGCTTGCGGCGGCTTTCGAGTCAAAGCCAGCTTGTTTGAAATCACCGATGCCAGCGAGTTGCTCTGGTACTAACGGCCCTTCTAGGTTCGAAGCCGAGCCATCGAGTGCCTTACGAACAGACGTGCGGTCGGTTGCCTTGACAAGCGCACGACGAACCGCGGCATCGCTTAGTACTGGTGTCATATCGGTTTTGAAAAACGCGTAGACCCCATCGTAGAGCGGCGCGCTGTTGACCTGCGTCGCTGGCAATTGGTCGCTGATTGTCCTGACGTCGCTTGTCGTCAGCTCGGCAGCAGCGTTCACTTCGCGGCTCAAAAATCCCTTGCGAAGTGCATCGTGATCCTGATACGTATGGAGCTGAAATCGATCCACTCTGACGGGCCGACCGTAGTAGTCCGTGTTTTTATCGAGCTGCAGTACCACCCGCTCGGTGTCAGGGTTAATAATCTGCGTACTGACGAATTTAAACGGTCCGCTGCCAACTGGTTCGCGGTTGAAGGCGTTTTCTCGTAGTCGAACCGGCGAGACATCACGCAGAATATGCTCGGGCAGAATCCCGAACGTCAGCGCATGCGGAAACGGCGCGTAGGCACTCGGCAGGGTGAAGGCCAACTCATAGTCACCAGTTGCCTTAACGGACACGCCTTGCCACGTACGGTACAGGTACGAGCGCGTCTGGGGGTTCTTAATGAGTCCCAACGTAAAGACGACATCCGCGGCCGTCACCGGTGTCCCGTCGTGCCAGCGGGCGTTCTGTCGCAGGGCAACGGTATATGTTTTTCCGTCAGCTGATGCTTGCCACGACTGGGCCAGATCACCGCTCAAATTATTCGCTCGGTCGTAGCGCAGCAAAGCCGAAAACACCAAGTAGCTGGCCGAGCGCTCGGACTGCGTACTGGTATAAATTGGGTTCAGAGTATCAAGCCGTCCGATCACTCCTTCGGCATATACGCCACCTTCGGCTGGACTCACCGCTGAATGCGCCCCTTGCGACCAGCTCAGCTGCAGCCCGGTTGCAACAACAACCAAACCGGCGAGCATGAGCCATCCAAGTGCGTGTCGCCGAACGTCGCGCAGGTTCGTCATGCGTGAAATGACGTAGCGGTGGGCGTGTCGGATCGTCGCGCCTTCGAGTCGACGAGCACGACCACTGACGTAGCGAACGGTCGGCCGCTTCAGGCGGACGAAGCGTTTCCACTGCGATGAGTCATGGTTGGGCATGTCTGTCCCGGTTATGAGCTCGCTAGAAGCAGGTTGGCCAAGATGCTTAGTACGAAGACGGTAACGAGCACGATCGTGGCTTCATACAGGCTCTTATCGATGCCGCGGCGAGTGGTAAATAATTCACCCGAGCTTCCAAAGCCTGCGCCCAAAGACGCACCACGGGCTTGGAGCAGAATGCAAAGCACCAGCAGTACAGCCGTCACTAATGTTACGGCTTGCAAGATATTAGCGATGTTCATACGGAGACCTCCTTGTCTTTGCGGCTCAATTCAACTGTGCCGCTGATGATGTAATTGATAAGGCTGATAATAATACCGGTGATAATAGCAGAGGTGAAGCTGATATCAAGATTTGGAACCAGGTTCAGCGCCAGATACACCATTAAACCGTTGACGATGAGCATAAACAATCCGAGCGTAATCAATATAGCAGGCAAAGCTAAAATGACGACGATTGGCCGTAGCAGCGAATTGGCAAGCGACAGAACGAGTCCAGCGAACAAAAAACTGGTCGTTGTGGCGTTCGTGTCGTCAAAGCCTCCGCCTAGCAGTCGGCTGGCGATCCAGAGTCCGAAACTGTTGAGCAGCCATCGGACCAGGAAAACGGCAAATTGTTTTCGCATGCTTGAGACAGTATAGCGTGGTGTTACAGAGACGTCGAGAGCGCGGCCGAAAGGTTCTCGTACCCGTCAGCCGTAATCAAAATGTCATCTTCAATCCGAACGCCAATTCCTTCGTCCGGCAAATAAATTCCCGGCTCGATCGTCAAGATCATTCCCGGCCGTAATTGATCGTACGCGAGTCCCTCATGAACGTCGATTCCTAAACCGTGACCAAGAGCGTGCGGCATGTAGTCACGCAGCTTTTCGCCCGGAAGACCGAGACGTTTTATGGCACGTCCTAAGACAGCGTCCGCCTCGTTTTGTAACTGAGCCAAGCTTACGTCAGGTTTCAGTAATTCGATACAGGCTAGCTGCGCCTCGCGAACAGCCTGGTGGACAGCGCGTTGTCGCGGACTGACAACACCTTTGGCATACGTGCGGGTAATATCGGCCGTAAAGCCACCAACCCGTGCCCCAACATCAATCAGCACCACACTGCCATCGACGAGTTTGTCATCGTTTTTAACGTAGTGCAGCGTACAAGCGTTCGCATTAGCGGCAACTATCGGGTCATAGCCATGCCGTGCGCCAAGCCGACGAAAGTGGTGCGTCATCGTCGCGTCAACTTCATATTCATGCCGGACCGTCGCTAACGTGTGTCGAGCATCCTCGAATGCTGCCAGCGTCACAGTAACTGCCTTACGCATCGCAGCAATTTCAGCCGGCTGCTTGATAGCGCGTAGGCGGCCTAAGTGCGAATGACACGACTCGACCGTCTCGAACAGATCCGTCAACGTGCGCTTCATACGACCTTGCGCCCGATCAAGCTGCATGCCGCTCCGTCGACGCAGGTGCTCCGGCTGCTCGGTCGTATAAACTGTCCGGTGTACTCGTTTTTGCTCAGTAAGTAGCGCCGTCGCGGCTGTTGGATCAATGACGGTACGGATACCGGAATACTTCGTCGCCCGTTGTGGGTCAAGACTGCCATCAAACGCGGCCTTGACATGATCGACCGTCGGTGCGACCAGCCACTCTTTACCTGTTTTGCCGTCCAGTATCAGCCACCAATCCGGCGATTCGATGCCGGTCAGGTACCAAAAATTACCTTCCTGCTCAAAATAGTGCGCCATATCATCACGACGCTGGCGTTCACCGTAGCCAGCCATGACAACGAGCGCATCGTCTGGCAACGCGCTCAGTAACTGTTGGCGATTACCGGTAAAATACGAGGCGTCGATCATGCGAGTTGCTCTGCGCCATGAAACCAGCCGTATACGGTAGCAGCTTTTTTTGCACCCAAAACCGCCTCGAGCTGCAACTTGGTCGCCTCTTTGACACCAACGCCGCTGCCAAAGCTCGCCACAAGTTTGCGCCGCGTCGCTGGTCCGATACCTGGTATGTCGTCGAGAATGCTTTTGGTGGCGGCTTTACGTTTCAGAGTGCTGTGATAGCTCACGGCAAAGCGGTGTGATTCATCGCGCAGGCGTTGCAACAGCTTCACCTCGTGACTTGTTTTCGGTAGCCGAACCAAGACGTACTCACCGCTTGTATCAGTCCGCTCAGCCCGGTAACCACTGGCAGCGATTGTGTCTAAATTCAGTTTCACCCCCGACTGCTCGACGTGGATGACAATTTCTTCTTCACGCTTGGCGAGGCCGACCATCGGAATACTCAGCCCCATTTCGCGCACCACACCCATCGCTGCGCTCAGCTGACCCTTGCCGCCGTCAATGACGACCAAGTCGGGTTTCGGCCAATCGTTATGTTTGGCGTTGAACCGGCGGCGCATTGTTTCGCGCATGTGTCCGAAGTCATCGTTGCCCGGCAGCTGCATTTTGAATTTACGGTACTGGCTTTTGTCCGCCAGTCCGTTCGTTGCCACGACCATCGAAGCCACGTTATTGGTCCCGCTCATATGGCTAATGTCATAGCCTTCAATCCGCCGCGGCGCTTCGGGTAGTCCAAGCATCGCCTGTAAACCGGCGAGTCCCTTATCTTTGCTAATATCCATAAATTCTTTGTCACCAAAAACGATTTGTCGTTGCAGTTCTTTTAGATCACGTAGTCGGTTACGCAGCTTCGTCGCTGCTTCAAAATCATGTAGCTTGGCGGCGTGTTTCATGTCGCGCTCCATCTCGTTCATCAGGGCTTTTCGTTCGCCTTTTAAATAGCGCATTAACTTCTTCAACGTCTCTTTGTAGTCGGCCGAGCTGACCATTTGTTCCTCGACACCAGGGCATAACCCAAGGTGATACTGCAAACATAATCGACGGGGCATCGTCTCGTGCACGCTGTACGGGTAGGCACGACGCAAAAAGCGGAGGGCTTTTTTGACGGCATAGCCGTTGTAGTACGGCCCAAAATACGTCGCCCCATCGTCCTGCGGACCACGGGTGAAACTGATACTCGGGTAGGCATCGTTCAGTGGAATTCGCACAAACAACTGGCTTTTGTCATCACGCAGCAAAATGTTATAGCGCGGTTTGTAGCGCTTGATCATCTCGCTCTCAAGAAACAGCGCGTCCAGCTCAGTCTCGACAGTGATCCAATCGGTATCAGCAATCTCGGCCACCAGCGCATCCGTCTTCAGGTCGCGCAGGCGAGAATTTTGAAAATATGATCGAACCCTGTTTTTCAGATTAGCTGCTTTACCGACATAAATAATCTCGCCGGCATCCGACTTATGAAAATAGACCCCCGGCTCTCTCGGCAGCTCTTTTAATTTAGCAGTCAACGCATCACTCATTACTGTATCTAGTATAGCTGCTTATGTCGTGGCTGTCAGACAGGCAA
>DASVSL010000003.1:0-7814 GCA_036388095.1 Saccharimonadales bacterium (SeqCode)
GTGGCGTTCGACGCCGAAGCAGCCGTTCGCATCCCTGATGACAACCAATTACTGGTCGTCGGGGCGGATATGTTCGTCTTTTCGCAGAGCAAACTCAAGAGTCTGTTCGGCTACGACGCAAAGGAAGCCTACGTTGCCGAATCGAAGGTGCGTGAGATCGAAGCTAACTTTCGGCTGAGCTTTGCCGAAGGTCTCGACCTACAGAGCCTCGTCAAAGGCCGTAAATCGACCATCAAGAAGCTACAGAATATTGAGCCAAGCCTGATGACGCAGGAACAACTGATGGATCACGCCGAGGAAATCGGGGTCGAACTGCTGAGCGATGACACCGGGGCGATCATCATTATGGATGAAAAAGACATGGTGAAGTTTGTGAATCTGCTCAACGATGATTACATGGAATCGCAGGTGACCGGCCTCAAATATGAGATTAAAAGTAAGAAGCCGCTCAAGGCAGACGAGGCAGACAGTAAGGGCGATAGCTTGATGATCAGCGTGTAGCTCAATACGACGCACAAGGAGCGTAGCGATTAGTAAAACCCTGGATAAATCGGCTGAGTTTATGTGGTACCGAGTCCTGCGCGTACCATATACCTTGCATGTCTATCGGTATTCGACCGTCCGTAAGCCTCGCGCGACGCTCTTGTTTCTGCACGGTATCGGTAACAGTGGGCGGACATGGGAGCACGTTGTTGACCAGCTGCCGGCTGACGTCAATGTGATTATCGTTGATCTACTTGGGTTTGGTGATTCGCCGCAGCCCGCCTGGGCTCGTTACGACGCGGCAACGCAGGCCAAAGCGGTCGCCAAGACCTTGTGGCAGTTGCGGCTGACCCACCGCGTCATTATCGTCGGCCACTCGATGGGGACACTGGTGGCGGTGGAATTTGCCCGCCGCTATCCGGCACTCGTGCGGTCGCTGGTGCTGTTTAGTCCACCGATTTACAGCCTTGATACCCGGGATAAACGCCGTTTTTTAGTGCGTGATGCCCAACTTCGACGGATTTACGACCTGATGGCACGGCGTCCGACTGCCGTTGGGGCCATTATGCGCCTTGGGGCACGGTATAAACTGCTCAACCCAGATATGGATGTCGAACGGCTGAACCTTACGATTTATGCCCAAGCCCTTCGTGCCAATATTATTAATCAGACTACCTTCCGCGACGTGGTCAAACTGAAGAAACCGATCGCGATTTTGTATGGGACGTTGGACCCGGTGGTGATCGGCGCGACGCTGCGTGAACTACGAAAAAAATCGGGTTACATTACAGTGCAGCGGTTTGTCGGTGGCCACGAGATTGTGCGCGGGTACGTTGACCGGGCGGCATCGTTAATCACTCAGGTGGTTGACGAGACGATAGGCTACAATAAAAAGTAGTAATGGTACGAAGGAGTAGACGGTGGATCAGGCGCTTGCGCTAGAAATTTTACATGCGGGGCATAGCGTCCTGCTGACGGGGCCAGCCGGAGCCGGTAAGACGTATGTGCTGAATCAGTTTATTCGGGCTGCCAAAAAAGATGGTCGTCATGTCAGCGTGACGGCGACAACGGGTCTGGCGGCGACGCATGTCGGTGGTAGTACAATTCACGCCTGGAGCGGGATTGGCGTGGCTGATGAGCTGAAGGAAGACTTCGAAGACTACCTGCTGAAAAGTCGCCGCGATATCATCGAAACGACCGACGTGTTGGTGATCGATGAGATTTCGATGCTGCATGATTACCGGCTTGATATGGTCAACCATGTTGCCAAAGCGGTCCGTGACGACGAGCGACCGTTTGGCGGCATTCAAGTGATTTTATGTGGCGATTTCTTTCAGTTGCCGCCAGTGAACCGGAATGACGGGCGACAGGGTGGGTTCGTGACGCACAGCGAAGCGTGGGCTGAGCTCGACCCGGTCATCTGCTACCTCAACGAACAGCACCGCCAGGATGATGACGAATTTTTAGATATATTGAACGCGCTGCGTGGTGGTGACGTCCGTCGTCGCCATGCCGAACGGCTAATGGAACGAGTCGGCGCCGAACTGTCTGGTGAGGCAGTGACCGAGCTACACGTCACGAACGTCAACGTCGACATGCTTAACCAGTCGCGGTTGCAAGAGCTCGCGGCCGAGACGCACTACTACGATTGCAGCACGACCGGCGCTGAGAACTATGTTGCCAGCTTGAAGCGATCGTGTCTGGCGATGGAGCGGCTTGCTCTCAAGGAAGGCGCGCTGGTGATGGCAATCAAGAACTCGCAGGAACGCAAGTACGTCAATGGCAGCCTCGGCATTGTGATCGGCTTTGAAAAGGGGAGTGACTACCCGATTGTCGAGTTCAAAAACGGCAAGACCGTCACCATGCGACCTGATAGCTGGGAGCTACGTGACGGCGACAAGAAACGGGCAGGCCTGAGTCAAATTCCACTCCGGCTGGCGTGGGCGATCACAGTGCATAAAAGTCAGGGCATGACACTCGATAGTGCACGGGTCGATTTGCGCCGGGCGTTCGTGGAGGGCATGGGCTACGTGGCACTGAGCCGTGTTCGTCGGCTGGATAGCCTGAGTCTACTCGGCATCAACCGGATGGCGCTTCAGGTCAGTGCTGACGCTCTGCAAATTGATGACGAGCTGCGTAGCCGCTCGGCGCAAGCCGCCAAGCAGTACGAGAAACTACGCGCGAAAGCCGGTGAGCGAATCAAGAAGTCCGAGAGTCGCGAAGCCAGCACCTGGACTGAACGGCTCGACAAGATGCGCGAGAAGCATCCAAACGCCTATAAGCCATGGACGCCCGCCGAGGACGATTTGTTGAAAGCACAATTCGAAAGCAAGAAAACGATCAAAGAATTGTCGTCGGCATTCGGTCGGCATGACGGCAGTATTCGCGCCCGTCTTAAGAAATATTACGGCGAGGATGTGGTGCTGCGCTAAGCATGACTGAGCCGCGGGACGCGCGGGGCCTTGCCGGTAAGGGCGGAGACAGTGCATACTCTGAGGTACATAAGCGCAAGGGGAGAATGGCAGATGGGGCAATTTTGGGAGATAACAAAACGACTGCTACAGGGTACGCCCGCTTTCGTGGCGCCCCCAAAGCCACATGACGATTGGGACGACGATTCACCGACGGTTGATTATGCCGAGGATCGTGAAGCTAAGCGTACCCAGTCAGCAACGCGACCGGCTCACCCGATCGAACAAGACCCGACGAAGCTATACGGTGAAGATGGGGTGAAACACTTCCCGAAATGCGAATGCGTTCGGCTGAAATCCCACCTCAGCGGCACGAACATCGAGCTGTGGGCAACCATCGCCAACCAATCGAAACGAGAGGTGTATGTCGACAAACTAGAACTGCTGGGCCGCACCGTTCAGCTTGATCGCGAACTGACCCCGGGTGAGCAGCACGAGTTTATGGTGTACCGAGGACCGTTTTTCAAGCACGACGATTACACGACCGCGAATTTATACTATCGTGATGACTTGAGCGGTGATTACGTTAACGCAGTCCATTCGATCGAGTATCACTATGACCCAAGCCACGGTTACGAGCCGGTCGAACTGAACCATAGCGGCATATACAAAGACATTTAGGTATGCCGGGACGTGACGAAACAGGCCGTCTGCATTTTCCGAAACGCTTCTTGTGGGGCGCGGCCGTTAGTGCGCACCAGGTCGAAGGCGGCCTGACCAATAACTGGACTGAGTGGGAGCGTCATAATGCCCGCAGCCTGGCGGCGGCCGCACCGCATAAGTTAGCGCACTTGCCGATTTGGAACGAGATCAAAGCGCAGGCGACCGACCCGACGAACTATGTGTCCGGTAAGGCAATCGACCACCGCGGCCGCTACGAGCTGGACATAGCGATTGCTAAAAAGATGAACTTGACCAGCTTTCGGTTCAGTATTGAGTGGTCCCGGATCGAACCCGAAGAAGGGGTCTGGAGCCGGGAAGCGATTGACTACTACCGCGCCTATATCAGAACGCTGCGGGCGCACGGTATCGAGCCGTTGCCGACGCTGTATCACTGGACGGTGCCGGTGTGGTTCGCCCGTAAGGGCGGCTTCGAAAAACGCAGTAACGTCAGCTACTTCGAACGTTTTGCCGAGAAAATCATCGATGAATATCACCGCGACTTGCACTACATCACGAGCATTAACGAACCCGACACCGTGATCACGCATGGCTACATTACACTCGAACACCCACCGCAGACGCACTCGTACCTAAAAGCTTTCTTGGTCTACCGGAACTTACTGCTCGCGCACAAGCGCGTCCACACTTACGCACACAAGAAAAGCCGTCGCCTGCGGGTCGGCTTCACGAAGTCGTACGCCTGGGTGACGCCAGCTGACGATCGACGCCTGAGCCGCCTTGCCGCGAAAATAGATATATGGCTTCGTGACGACCTGATTCTAGGCAGTGTTCGTCGAAAACTCGATTTCATCGGCGTTAACTATTATTTTTCAGACCGCCGCCTTGGTCTCAAGCTCGACCAGACAGCATCTAACCCGAATGATCTCGGCTGGGATATGAAACCAGGTGACCTAGAACACGTATTGGTACGGCTCAAAAAATGGAAAAAACCGCTGCTGATTTGTGAGACGGGGGTGGCTGACGCGCGTGATCAGTACCGACGACAATGGCTCGTGGGGACGATTGCCGCCACGCACCGTGCGATGGGGGCGGGTGTCGACATCATTGGCTATACCGCCTGGAGTATGTTCGATAATTTCGAATGGGCCTACGGTCGCTGGCCACGCTTCGGTCTCGTCGCCATCGATTATAAAGACGGTCTGCGCCGGACGGTTCGCCCTAGCGGGGTATGGTACGCTAGATTGATCAAACAGATGCGGGGGCTGTAATCGAGATGGCAAAAACGGTGAAAGAAAAAGGGGCGTCTTTTGTAGTGATCGGTGGTGGCACCGGTAGCTTTACGCTGCTGAGCGGCCTCAAGCACTATGCACGTGACATTACCGCGCTCGTGAACATGGCGGATGACGGCGGCAGCACCGGGCAACTACGCGACGAACTGGGCGTTTTGCCACCAGGTGATGTCCGGCAGTGCCTGGTGGCACTCAGCGACAGTCCAAAAGCACGCGATTTGTTTAACTATCGCTTCGACGAAGGATCGTTTAAGGGTCATGCCTTTGGCAACTTATTTCTGACAGCCCTTGAGAAAATGACCGGGAATTTTGCCGAAGCGGTCGAATTGGCTAGTGATGTTCTGAATATTACCGGGCAGGTAGAGCCGGTGACGATGACGAATGTCACTCTGTGTGCCGAAGCGCCTGACGGTTCTGCGATACGAGGCGAAAACACAATCGCACATGAGCCACTAGCTTTGCGACCAAGGATATGGCTTGAGCCAGAGGCAATCGTCAATCCTGCAGCGCTCAGTGCTCTTAAGCGCGCCGATGTCGTCGTGATTGCGCCGGGTAACTTGTACGGCAGCTTGGCACCTGCACTCGTTGTGCCTGGCGTAAGCGAGGCGCTTCGTTCGACAAAAGCAACTTGTGTCTACGTGAGCAATCTAGTCACGAAGCCTGGTCCCACCGATGGTTACGCGGTGCACGATTTTGCCGATGAGATTGAACGTCTGGCGGGTGGACCTTTCCTTGATTATGTCGTTTACAACACCGCTGCGCCTAGCGACACACTGCTACGGAACTATGCAGCCGAAGGTGAGTTCGGGGTGCGTATTGACGCATCGGCGTTCAGTGATCGTCATTGGAGCCCAGTTGGAGCACGCATTATCGCTAAACAAACCTGGCGTGGTGCTCAAGATGGCGACCCGCTTGCGCACCGGCGTAGTTTCATTCGTCACGACGCAGATGCCGTCGCGCGTCAGTTAATGCGAATTTACTTTGCATGAGTCACGAGCGGCCACTCGTCTATGTTGACCTCGACCGGACACTGTTTCGCACCAGTCTGATCAAGCAGCTTTGGGGCGAACTAGGGCGACTGTACCCGGACATTGACGTCAAAGCCGCGTACACCCACCGGGCAGAGTATTACCGCACGCTGGGTGATCTTTATAGCCACGATATGACTGCCCAGCTGCAATCAATTGGCATTTCTGCTGATGAGGCATACGTAAAGCTACACGAGCAGCTTCGTGACGGGCGGTTTGAATACGAGGGCGCGACTGAGTTGATGAGCTGGCTAAAGCAAGCGGCTGATGTTCGCGTATTGACGTTTGGCTTCGATGACTACCAGCGGTTCAAGGCATCGCTGTGCCCGTCGCTACGTGGTATACCGGTGGTAACGACGCTGCTACCGAAGCGTGAACACTTTTCACTCGAGAACAAGCCATGCTGGCTGATTGACGACAAGCCGGTCGGCAGTGAGCTACCAGCGTTCGTACGCTTCATTCAAGTATCGCTCGAGGGTAAACCGCAACCCGATACTGTCGCGTGGCCGGTGTTCACCCATTTAAACGAAGTAAAGGAGTATTTACATGCCAACCTGCACTAAAGCTATCATTCCCGTCGCCGGCTACGGCACCAGGCGGTTACCAATTACGAAATCGATTGAAAAGTGCATGCTATCACTGGGCAATCGCCCGGTCATTGACTATATCGTCAGAGATTGTGCCGCAGCCGGCATAACTGATATCTACTTTGTCGTCAGCGGGCCAGCAATGCAGCTGCGTAGCTATTATGAGCGTGATATGGCGTTAGAAAAAATATTGGAACAAAAAGGGAAGACAGACTTGTTGGCCGACATTACTCCCCCAGAGAGTTTAACGTTTCATTTCGTTGAGCAAGACTTATCTGACGGGCGATACGGTAATACAATTCCTGTTTGGCTTTGTAGGGATTATATCGCTGAAGACGAGCTTTTTATGGTAATCATGGGCGATGATATCACTTATGTTAAGGCTGGTAAGAGCGATATCGAACGACTTGTAGAGTTAGGAGCTCCTGCTATCTTAGGCGTGCCGGTACATGAAGGTAAGGACATCAGCAGGTATGGGGTGATTGCGAACGATGAACATGGCATTATGACAACAATAGTCGAAAAACCAGCTCCTGGAACAGAGCCAACAAGGTTAATCAACCCTAGTAAATATGTATTTCCAGGTGTATTTATGCGTCATGCCAATCAATCTATGCAGGGAGAGCCTGGTCCGCTCGGAGAATATCTTCTGACGGATCCCTTAAACGCTCTGATCGCTGATGGGGCTAAATTGCAGGTGGTCGAAGCGCATGGGACGTATCTAGACACCGGTACCGTAGAAACGTGGACATGGGCAAACGCGTGGCTGTTTAACGTTCACCGTGAGCAAGAAAAAGCTTAACTTGTCCATAAGTAAGAATAATATTAAATACGAATGAGTATAAATTGGTAGCTTTTGTAAAATACTATTGACAAAAAATAAAGCTTGTGCTAGTATAAAAATATGAACACCACAAAAACCAACACCACCACCAACGAAGCTGTCGCTGTATTTCAGACCAGCGCTGACCTAAAGAGTGCGCTTTTGATCGTCTCTTTGGTCGTTAACTTGTTCCTCTTCACGGCATGGCTCGTGATCCAGGCAGACCCTCGCGTCGCCCTGGTTGTCGGCTAAACAAACAGCTGACCAAGCAAAATAGGGGGTCATACGACCTCCTATTTTTATAAGTTACCCCTGTTAAAACGAGCTGTACACATGTCGTAGTAAAAATGCCCTAAAAAAGGTATTGCTAAAAACAGTAGCGGCTGACTATACTGTCTCTAGTGGAAAAGGCCAGCCTCGGAAAAACCAGGCAAGCCGAACCAAAAACAAAAACCCACTGATCCACCAAAACAGTATGACTGCATCACACCCGCGACTCGTTCGCCAGG
>DASVSL010000004.1:0-13184 GCA_036388095.1 Saccharimonadales bacterium (SeqCode)
TGTTCACGATAAAATCGGTATCATAGAACACGAGCCGGTAGCGTGGGGCGCTATTGATCGCACCCTCATAGGTCACGTCGCAGTCTGATCCGAAACGCGTGACGTAGGTCGCGTAGTCTTTGGAGACTTGGTCGACGGTACCTTCATGAGGGTAGTAGCCGTTATTGCCACGCTGAACCGTGGCCACATACCCTTCCGCGGGGTCAAACGCATCACCTTGTTTGGCCTTGGTGCCAGCGGTCGAGACCCCGCGTAGGCAATTACATGAACCGCTCTGCGACAATTTAAACGTGTTCTGGAGGCCGTCCGTACTCGCACCTAGATCGTACCCAGTCGGCGGAGCGATATCACGGTGACGGACCGTGATATCCACGTACCACATAGCGGAGATTCCTTGGACTCTGTGAATCTGGTTGGATGGCAAGTCTTTTAGGTCAAATACCAACACGTTATTGTCGTCGTTGGTACGACTTGGGTTCGCCGGATTTGCACAGTAGACATTCTGGCTCCGAATCTCACCGTACTTAGCTTGATTTCCCACTTGGAATCGGGTGACGGGGCTGCCCGCAACGGTAAGAAAAGCAGCTGGATCATCGTATAGGTACGACCCTCTGGTTATCGCGTCGGTCCGGTCGTACCGAGTCAAAGTAGAGCCATCACACAGATTCGCCCCGAGTACCCGAACTTCGCTGGCCCCGTACGCCATAGCAGCAGGGTTCGCCGTACCGTTCGCATTCGTTGGCAGATTACTGAAATAGGCACGGGCTTTGACAAAGGTCAGCGAATGCCCTGGAACGTCGGCATCCTCGGGCAAATTAGCGGCCCCTGTCTGCCCTGCCCATAAGAGTAACGGTTCGTCCTGGTCGGGACCGGCAGTGCAAATCTGAGCGCCATTAGTGGCATCGTTCATCGACGTCAACGGTCCCCAAAGGTCGCAGTCGTTCATCGTCGCGCCTTCGTCATCAAAGAACATCGTACCGAGCGCAGCTGCTTTTGGTGAAGCCAGGGTTACCACCAAAAGCAGTGTCAACGTCACACCAGCAACAACGATCATCCAGGGTGCTCCTGCGATGGTCCGAATCACACAAAACATCAGCGCCGCTCTGCCTGCAACTGGTTAATCGCGATGTGCCGTTTCATGAAAGCAAGTGTCTCATTTGTACTTTCTGTGCTCGTCGAGGTGGCCTCTAGACGACGCTTGGCTTCAGTCAGCTGCGTGACGGCGACGACATGCTCACCATTACTCTCAGCGTTCATCCCATAATCATAGAAGTACTGGTACCCTACCGTTTTGTCGGCCAGCTGCGCCCCGACTGCGTAGGCGTCGAGAGATTTGTCATAGGCTTGTACACTTCGTAGCGCTTTGGCTGCGCGCCAGGCGTTCTTGTGAGTTTTGAGTGTCCCTTTTGTTATGTCATGTGATTTGAGGTGAGTTGTACCAACGCCAATTTGCCGTTCTAACTGGGCGTCGATTTGGGCGGGTGTCATGCGATCGTAGTTTTCGTCGTCGACACGTATGGTCGCGAGAACCGGGTTTTGGACGGTCGGCGTGGTGAGCTGCCGATACAAAAGCCACCCTACCAGCAGCAAACTACCAGCGACAAGTACGGTGCCGATCACGACCATTCGCCGATGCCTCGGGCCAAGAACCCATGCCAGGATGCTCCGAGGCACCAGACGCGATAATCGCCCTCGATTGGCCTCTGCTTCCGCCACCTTGTTGTCCATATAAGCATTAGCTTAGCAGACGTTCGCTCTGGCCGACCAGTTTTGCGAACAAACACGACGCGTTGCCGCAATCGAGCATGAAAAAGCACGGCCGAAACCGTGCTCATGTACCCGTGCGAGAGACCTGCAGGAGGGCGGGACGCGTGCCCCGCCCTCCTGAGGAGTCAGCGTCGGGTGGTGCCGACCGTCCAGGACTTCACGCGGACCCCGTTCTTGTAGAGTTGGACCACGTAGGTCCCGCTCTTGTAGGCGAAGGTGCGCGCCCACGTGTCGGAGTCGCTGAACGACTGCGACGTCTGGAACGCCGTGGTCGCGTAGCGGTCGGACTGGCCCTGCTTCTTGACGGTGATCTTCCACGCGAGGCGGTCACCGACGGTGGTGTTCGCCGGCTGCGTGTCGGAGTACATCGTCACCTTGAGGTACCGATTCTTGGTGGTCGCCGTGTACCCGCCGGTGACGTCCGCCTCGGTGGTAGCAGGCGGCTCCGCCTGGTTGGTGAAGGTGTACCGGTCGGCGCCGTAGGTGATGCTCTCGATGCGACCGTCACCCAGCACGCCCGAACCGAGGCTGAAGCCACCGGCCAGGAACCTGGCGTTGGGCATCGCGTCAGCCCACTGTGACAGCGTTCCGAACCACTCCGATCCGCTGCCGCCGTTCTCGGCGCCCGACGGGTCGGCCGCCTTGGCGTCGGCACTGGAGCCGCCCGTCAGCCACCAGACATCGCCGTAGACGACCTCGCCGACCAGCACGTTGTAGTCGTTGCCGTTGCCGTCGACGTTGTCGTAGTCGAAGACCAGCTGCTGGCCCGGTCGAGCAGTGCCGCCGCCCTCATAGTCGAGCCAGACCAGCGAGCCCGACCTCGGGAACGCGGTGCTGATGGGTTCGAAGTAGCCGGCCGCCTTGTTCAGGCTGGATCCTGGGCTGGCCGCGTCGGTCGTCCGCACCCGCAGGGTGTCTGGCAGGAAGGTGACCTCGCCGCTAGCTCGGGTCTCGCTGGTGTTGAGCTCGCCCGGCCGCACGACAGTGTCACTAGCGACGGCCTGAGCCGACGTCGGCAGCATCACGATCGATACCGCCACCGCGAGTCCGCCGACAATACTTGTGAAGCGATTGCTACGCATAAAGGATTCCTTTTCCCTCATCCGGCCCCCTTGTAGGACACGGCTCAACGTCACGTCGTAACCTGACGTTGAGCCGTGTCCCTCGGCAATAATCGTGAGGCGCATTCATTGGGCGCTCTCCTTCTCGTTCGCGTAAAAGGTACGTCAATCGCACGAATAACCCTTGCAATGCTGCAAGTCGTTGTCTCGTTGCGACGAATCTCGCGACACTATGGCGTAAACGTCACCGTATGTCAACGATGCTTAACCCGTAACCCCACTTCGCCGAACACCGTACAATGCTTACGTAAATGTTATTACACCATTATTATGCGTAAACTACTTTTCATGGTTATATAAGGTTTATATGTCAGCGACCGTAAGGAGTGTTCCTATGTCCCAAATCAGATTGCTGACGTGCCTCGCTCTTATCTCGGCGACCTTGTGTGTTATATATTCCAACCCGGTTAACGCCTACGCCCCGCCCGCCGGGCCGATTTTTAATAACCCATCCAACCACCCAAACGGTCCATCCGCCACCATCATCCAAGACCGGATCGAAACCATGATTGACCACGCACCAAAAGGCTCAACGATCCGTATCGTCACCCTGCGTTTCGACCTCAAATCCACTCTCAACGCCCTCCGCCGGGCGCACAACCGCGGCGTCATTGTCCGCTTCGTCATCCCTGATGTGCATGCCAAGGACCCATATGTCGTCGGACTGGCTCGTAATTTGAACAAGCGGAGCTTCAAGGGTGACACCAGTTACGTTGCCTACTGCCACCTTGCCTGTTACGCTGACGCCCCAAGTAGCGTCTTACACCCCAAGATTTATATGTTCTCGCAAACCGGCACCGCCCGCCACGTCGTCATGACATCGTCGGCTAACTTGACCCACAACATGGTTTCACGCGCCTACAACGACGCCTACACAGCAGTCGGCGACGCCGCGATCTACACCAACATGCGCCGATATTTTGATGGTATGCGCGATGACAAAACGCCGCGGGCAAACCCGCACCGGACGTTTAGTATGCAAAGTGGGCGCTTGGTCTATGAATACTTCCCCGACACTCAGTCGCCCTTAGGCAAAGATTCGTATAGCCGGATCTTCGATTCGATCACCTGCACCGGTGCTGCCAAAACAGGCGGCGACGGCAATGGCCACACCGTCGTCAGCGTCGTCACTCCGCTATGGGCTGGCAGCCGCACCGACCTCGCGCGGCGCTTGGTCTACCTGCACCGCCGTGGCTGCGTCGTAAACGTGCTAGTGGCCACCGCGGGCACCGATGCCGTCGTCATGAAAACCTTGCTCGATGGTGGCGTCACCGTCCGGGACAGTGCCAAGTTCAATCGAGCTGGTAAACGGATCCTGTACGCCCATTCCAAATACATCGCCATCAGCGGTGTCTACGGCGCCAACCGGACGGCCAACACCGTCTTTACCGGCAGTGCCAACATGAGTCGGGTCGGTGTTACGGCGTCGGACAACGTCCTGGTTCGCATCAAAAACAGCCCGGCAACCTACCGGGACTACAAACGAAATTTCAATTACATCTGGCGCGACAGCACACCAGTCACCGCCGCCACGGCCCTGCGCGCACCGGTCATTGACGATACGACCGAGCGACAACTTGACGACGAATAAACCAAGTATGGTCTCAGTTTAAATCAACTCAGTATTGTATGATTTCGTCTACTTGAGTGACGTGCGCCCGAGCCACTTCTTTAACCGGCTTTCCGTCGGCCGTGGGACAATCTCCGGCGCCACTCGTGGCAATTCCTCAGCGGCTTTCGTTATCAGCTCGTCAGCTTTTTTATTCATTTTCGCGAGGAACCGATCGTAAATCTGTGCTTTCTCTGGATCCGCGCTACTAGCAGAGTGGTCGATATCACGACGTGTCACCCCTTTTGAATTTTCACTGAACACCGTCCCCGCTATGTCGCCGTTCGGTTTAAGCAAATAGCTATGAACTGCCTTATTCGGATCACTCATGTTACCGCCGATATGCATATACGACAGACCGACGAGCGTGTCATCTGCGTCTTCATTTGAAACGAACTTTTTAAAGCCGCCGCCAAACGGGTGTTCGGTGTCAGCGTACACCGTGTACTTACCTGGCTCTAAGCCAAAATTCTCAGCTTCGTAATCCGCCCGGCTACCATCCATCGGTTCGTCATGAACACGGGCATCAACCAGCCAACGAAAGTTTTCTTGCTGCACGCGCTGCGTTTCTGATAGTTCGCGTGTACCAGTTTGTTCGGGAGTGTGGGACGACTGTTCGGTCATATATGATAGCTAGCTTTTTTATGTTTTATACAGAGCTAAATTAGATATTATCATAGTTATGCTTATATGTCAATAATGTAGTTTAAGTAATAATTATGACCTCTGTTATACTGACTAGTATGAGTTTATCCATCGGTATCGTCGGCCTCCCGAACGTCGGCAAATCGACGCTGTTCAATGCGCTGACTGACAGTGATATTTTGGCGGCGAATTATCCATTTGCAACCATTGAGCCGAACACTGGCATCGTACCTGTGCCCGACGAACGACTTAGGGTATTGCAAACAATGTACTCGGCCGAAAAAGTCATCCCAGCGACCGTCACGTTCGTCGATATCGCCGGGCTGGTGGCGGGCGCGAGTAAGGGCGAAGGCCTTGGCAACCAGTTTCTGGCCAATATCCGGACTTGCGACGCTATTGTTCACGTCGTGCGAGCCTTTGAAAACGGCGACATTTTGCGCCACGATGATTCGGCCGTCTCGCCTAAGGCCGATATCGATATCATCAACCTCGAACTGTGTCTGGCCGATCTGCAGTCGATCGACAAACGGCTGCCGAAACTCGCCAAAGAGTCAAAGGCCAACCCCGCTGCACGCGAAACGGCCAGCTACCTCGAGAGCCTCAAGCGGCACCTCGAAGCCGACACGCCGCTCAGCGCTCTGCCGTCGCTCGACCGTGACGCCATCGCTGACCTGCAGCTGCTAACGGCCAAGCCGGTTATTTACGCCTTTAACATTGGTGAAAACGATTTGAAAGACAACGATAAGATCGCACAGCTGCAAGCACTGGTCACTCCTGCGCCCGTCGTCTTTATTTCTGCCAAGTTAGAGGAAGAACTTCGTGGCATGAGTAAGGCCGATACGAAGGAATTTCTGGCGGAGTATAATTTCACCGAAGTCGGCCTTGAGCGCTTGATCCACGCCGCCTATCAAACGCTGGGCCTGCAAAGCTACCTGACGGCCGGGCCGAAAGAAGTCCGCGCTTGGACGATTCACCAGGGTGACACCGCACCGCAAGCTGCCGGGGTTATTCATGGCGACTTTGAACGCGGCTTTATCGCCGCTAGTATCGTCAGTTACCCCGATCTAATCGCGGCCGGTTCCGAAGCCGCCGCCAAGGCCGCGGGCAAGCTCCGTACCGAAGGTCGTGACTATGTTATGCAGCCGGACGATATTGTCGAATTTCGGTTTAACGTTTCAAAATAATGACATGAAATAGGTGCCCCAGTGTCGGTCGATCGACCATGACACTGAGGCACCCTGCCCTCGCACTGTGCGAGTTGCCTTACCTACGGCGACCGTAGCCGGCCTTGACCACCCGGCCCGGGATGGACGTGATGATCACCTGAGCGCCGGCCCGCCAGGTGCGGTTCGCGTTGGTGATGGTCCGACCGTTGAAGTTGCCGACCTTGTACCCGTGAGTCTTGCCCTGGCTGACTAAGGCGGTCGTCGGGTGCGGGTAGAAGACGATCCGGTAGTGCTCGGCGGCGAGCTTCTCGGGTGGCTTCGGACAGCCTTCGGAGTACTTCAAGCTGATCGAGAAACCGGCCTCACCCAGGCGTCTGAGCGCATCGAGTGAACACGGATTGTTGCCAGCGGGGTCCTGCGGGTAGGCGTAGAACCTGATGCCGGCGTACTCGGCCGCGACCGCTTGAGCTTCCGGGGAGATGCCGAACTTGAGCTCGACCATCAACGGCACGCGGAGTCGCTTGGCGAGCCTGAACATGCGAATGGCCGTCACCGGCCGAACGCCTCCCTTGATCCTGAGTACCCGCCACTGTGCGTAGGTGACGTTGATCATGGCGGTGGATGTTGTCAGGCCAGCGGCCCGCACGCTCGCTGTTGTGTAGACGCCGCCGACCGTCTCGTCGTGATGCACGACCGAGATGCCCGTACCTGGGCGGCCGTTCGGCCCACGCAGGCGCGTGATGTCGGTCTCGCAGCCAAGCCGCGCGTGGAAACGCCGCTTGACGGCCGCGATCAGGCGCAGAGCGTGCTCACTGTTCTCGTAGCGACGGTCCTCGCGGTGCAGGCAGCGGTGCGCCAACACCTGAACGTTGCGCTTGACGACACGCTGGACCGTCGATACCTTGGCTGCCGACGTGTCGACCGCTGAGGCGGACGGAACGACCAGCAGGACGAGTGTCGATGCCAAGATGGCGAGGCTTGCGAGCAAGCTAGCGAGCCATCTCGTGCGCCTGAAGCCAGACATAAATGCCTTCTCTCTCCCGGTCGATCGCCGCAGCGTCGCCGGGGATGGGAGGAATGTAGTGCGACCGTTGTTATAGGAACAGACGGTATTAATATATTATATAAAAATTACATCATTATGTCAAACTGATTACGAATGGTCCGCATTTGTAATCAGTACATTAACGGGTATCCGCCCATAAAAATGACCCCCCTATATGCCGGTCGGCTTATAGGGGGGTCTCCTATCTAGGTACAGTGACGCTGAGGCGCGTTGCCTCAGCGTCACGTCACTTGCTCGCCGGTAGCGGGCCTTGACCCGCTACCTGACGCTCGGGATACGGTGCAGCCGTACGATGATCGCATCGTTGGCCGGCTGGATCGTCTTCACGGTGTGCACTTCGCCGTGGTGGTCACGCCACCGCATCCACCGCTCGGTGTCGGGAGCTCCAGTGTGCTGATGGACGTGAACCCAGGTCGACTGACGAGGCGTGTCGGACATTCTCATCCATTCGCGCTTCGAGTTCTTGATCCTGCGCCAGCGGCAGACGGTCTGCATCGACTCGGTCGGTGGCAACTTCTTGGCCTTCGGGTTCACGTCGTTGTTGTCGGCGTCCCAGTAGTCCGCGTCCAACGTCGTGCCGTTGTACCACAGACTCATGTCGTCGACCGGCGTGGCGCAAAACAGCACCTTCAGCGGCATCACCAGGTTGACCAGATCTCTCGGTCCGCGCGGGTTGTTCGGGCAGAACCAGTATCGCAGCCCGGATGACACCATTATGCCAAACTTGCGCAGCGGACTGTCGGGGTTGTATTCGATCCGGTTCACCCACGAGTCCTGCCGCGTCGACGCCATGCGCCCGTGACACCGGATGTCGTTCCGGGTGCCAATGCCGCGTTCGGTAGTGACGGGTCTCGGTGTGAGGTGGTCCCGCTTGATCTGGACCACCTCGGCCTCTGACTGCCGAGGGACGGCAGGCTGAGTAGCCGACGCCTTGCCCGACACGACGACCGTGCACAGGCCGATGACCAGGGCGACGAGAAGTGCAGCAGCGCTCCAGCGCTGTGCCTCTCGCCTGGTCGGATTGAAATCGAGCACCTTCATGTGATGTCTCCAATCACGTTGTTCCCAGGTGACTCCGCGTGGTCTGGAGAGTCGACCGGCTTCGGTTGAGGCCGGTTTCTCCGCACTCACTGGTGCGGAAGAATGGTGTGGGCGGATGTTCCGTCCCAGATAGAAATAGTGCGTGCACCATAACCGAGAGCTTGCTCCGGTATGACACATAACGGTTTATTGTACATTTTTTTACAATAATGTACAGCGAATTCTATAAAAGCAGCCCTCTCACGAGCCATGTGACTCATGAGAGGGCCTTCCGTCGGGGGATGGGATCAGCGGCACTGCGCCCGGGTCTTGCGGCGCAGCTGCACATTACTCGCCACCATCACCGTTCGATCGCCTCCGGTCAAGGTGAGTCGTGCGTTGAAGACCTCACCGTACCTGATCGGCCTCGCGTAGGAAGTGAGCAGATAATCTCTCCTCCCTGGCCGAAGCCACTGGTGGGCGACGTGTTGCCACGTGTGTCCTTGTCTCATGATGGCCAGGTTGAGCCTCATGCGACGGGGGGTCCGGTTCAAGCCAGCAAGGTAGCCGACAGGGTCGTCACAGTACGGCCCCATGGTGTGAAACCACTCGTTATCATGGAGCCGTACCGCCCGGAAAACGGGTCGGCGCTCGATAATCGTACGTCTTGCCTCACCACGACGGATGGTACTGAGCGTGATTGGCGTATTGCCGTGCAGTACCGAAACACACAGCGTTGCTCGCCGTCTGGCGGAAACACGCACCACATCGCGGTGACCGCCTCGTGGATACAGGATCGCCCACCTGGCATGAGCGGTCCGGTTCTTCACGACAGTGCAGTACTGATTTTGCATGTCAGTCGGCATGATGCGCGAGACGATCATGAGCGAACGATCTCGACGCACGGCCTCGGCCGGTGACGCAACCGCAATGACACCCACGACACCCAGAGCAAGTGTCAACGCGCTGGTAATCAACAAACGACACATTCGTTTCATGTTGGTACCCTTTCGGATTGGAATCCTCTCGTCGAGAGAGGCTGTACGTGCACTATTTACGAGTTGCTACCCGTATTCATGCATTATTTACTATTATGCATCTTTTCTAAGTTTTGTAAATAGATACACCCCCACTACAAAAAGACGACAAAAGTCAGTGGCCTTACATCGCCTGGATAGTACTACTGCAACTGGGCGTTGATCTGCTTGGCGACATCGGCGACGTCAGACCAACTGCCCTTGTCGCTATAGATCACCATGACGTAGACGCCCTTCGGGCTGTAGACGATGGCTGAGTCGTGTAAGTAGCCATCTAGAAAACCGACTTTGTTAGCCACTGGGACGCCGACGCCGGCCGGGATACCCTTACGAAACACCTGTCGTTTCATGTTATCGAGTAGTCGTGCCCGCGATGACTCTTGCAGGCCGAGCTGGTTCGATTCGAGCTTCTGCAGCAGCAGCGCGTGGTCATTAGTGGTAGATTTGAAGTCTTTGCCAAACGTTGTGCGCGTCGCCCCGATCGCCTTGGCCTCGCCTGTCAGTGTGTTCCAGCCAATCGTGCCGCCGAACCACTCAGCACAGGCGTTGTCCGAATTGACGATCATGTTATCAAAACATTGCCCCAGCGTCTGGCCGCCAGTCGTCGCCTGCCCCCATGACAGCTGGTTGCTGTCGATGCGCTTAAGCACCGAATAGGCCACAAATAATTTATACGTACTGGCCGGGTGGTACTGCTTGTCCCCGTTATAGTTAGCGCCGTTGTCGCCGAGTTTGCGGACACTGATCGCCATATCGGGTTTGCTTTTGCCGAGATCGGTTACCAGGGCTTGTAATCCAGCGGGTGTTGAGCTGTAAGATCGGTTATATTTTAATGTCGGCGCCAGACTGGTCAGGCTCGCCGTCACTGCCCCGTCACCCGCCAGCGCCTGAGTGACGACTGCTTTGGCCGTGGTTGCCGTGTCGATGCCACGACCGCTGCTACCCGTTTGACGGGAGGTCTCAATGCCATCGGCCGTCGTAATAACCGTAACGCCTGGCGCAATGTAGACGTCTTTTTGAATGCTTGTCAGGTAGGCTGCCACTTTTGCCTCGTCGAGTCCGACCGTCACCGCACCGTTTTGATCGGGGAACACGAGCCACGATGCGAGTGTCGGTTTATCGATCGCGTACGTCTTGCCAGCGACCATGAGTGTCAGCTGCCGGTCAGCGACGGCTTGCGCCTGAGACAGCACTTTCGCGACGGCGGCATCGGACCGGGCCGGTTTGACAGCTGTTGTCGTAACCTTCACGGTTTGATCGCCTTTTTGTAGCGGCTTTGCTGTTAGTTGTTGGGCTAACCTGTCTTTCGAACATTCCTGACCGTCGACCGCTGGATCCAGTTTGACGGCCCCGTCCTTGACCATGACACCGGCATTCTTCGGCTCGACGCGACACTCAGCGCTCCGTTCGGCAGCGTAGCGGGCAAAGCGCTGCTGATCGGTCGTCGCAGTCACGGCTTGGTCCGTCAGGGCACCCTTGACGAGGCTACTAAACGGTATGACCCGCCAGTACCACGGGTAGTCACTGAGTCCGTCGATAATGACCTGGTTATTCGGCACGACCCCGGCCTCGGACAGTGGCGTCTTGACGCTTTTGCCGCGTATCACGGTCGTGACGGTAGCTGGTTTGTAATCGCTTTGGAGTTTTTTTGCGATGTCCTGCGGGGATGATAAGCCGACCATGTCCCCACCGAGCCGACTAAACGGCAACGCCCGGTCCCCGGGATAAAAGCATTGTGCCAGGATACTTACAACCAAGGCGATCGCCAGCCCTACCACCAGACGTGGATGGGTCTCGTACGCGTGGCGGCATGACGCCATACGGCCGTGCCACCAGTTACTCATGTCTTCGCTCCATATATCTACCCCTAGTATACAAGAGTGAATAGATCGCCCGCCTCAGGCTAGGTCTGGAGTGGCCGCAGCAAATAAAATCGCTCAAGGTTACCCTTGCTACCGGCAACCTCGGAATCGGCCTTACTGATGATCAGAAAATACGCCTTCGCCCATAGTTCAAAGTCATGCACGATCTTGCGCCGGACGGCGTCGTTTTTGATGACGCCACGGTTTACCTGGTCACGTCCCGCCTCGAATTGCGGCTTGAGCATCGCCACGACATCAGTCCTAGGCCCGGCGATCGACGCGAGGTGGGGGAGGATTTCGCGCAGGCTGATAAAGCTGACGTCAATAACGATGATGTCCGGCCGACCCTCTAGTTGAGTGACCGTACGATCGCTTTTTTGGCCAGCCGTGCGGACGACAACCGTCCGAATATCGGTTTTTTCGTATACTTTCACCCGTTTGTCTTTGCGCAGCGATGGGTGCAGTTGCTCGGTCCCAACATCGACGGCATACACCAGCTTGGCGCCGTGCTGCAGTGCATAATCCGTGAAGCCGCCCGTGCTACTGCCGACATCAAGCACGATTTTACTATTGAATTCGACGTGTAGTTTTTGCGCCACACTGGCCAATTTCAGCCCCGCCCGACTGACGTAACGTTCAGGCGCTGCGAGCGTCACGGGCTGCGATGGGCTAACAAAAAATCCAGCTTTCGTGACCACACGGCCATCGACGCTCACCCGCCCCATCCGAATCCAGCTCTCGGCTTGCGACCGCGTGCTGACCAGTCCGCGCGTTACCAGTTCGCCATCAAGCCGAGTTTTGGTCATTTTTTACGTTCGCGGTATTCACCCGTCGCCGTGTCCACCGAGATGATGTCACCGGTTTTTATGAAAGCTGGGACTTTGATGACTTTGCCGGTTTCGAGCGTGGCGTCTTTTAGCACACTACTGGTCGTATCACCTTTGACGACGGCCTCGGCGTAGGTGACTTCTAAATATAAATTCTTTGGTAACTCCACGTTAATCACGCGCTCGCCGAAGAACTGCAAGGCCACTTCGTCGCCTTCTTTCAGATAATCGCCAGCGTCGCCGACGTCCTCGTTAGCAAGCTGAAATTGTTCGAACGACTCTGGGTCCATGAAATGAAAGCTGGCGCCGTCGGCGTAAAGGTACTGCACCTTTTTAGTGTTCACTTCGGCCGGTTCGATGCGATCGGCACCTTTGAATGTCTTCGGGAGGACCGCGCCCGTTACTATGTTCTTCAGTTTGACGTTGACAATACTACCACCTCGCCCCATGACTTTTTGGTTGTAATCAGTCACGCGAAACGGTGCACCATCAAGTTGGATGACGGTGCCTTTTTTCAAGTCAGTTGGTTGGTACATATCTATCTCCTTTTTCAACACCGTTGTCATTGCTGAGTTAAGGATGCTATGCGGTGCGTATCAAGGCAGCGGCGAAGCCCGGAGCAACGCGTAGGTCACTTACACGGCGCGAGGACTAGAGCCGATAACGCAGATACGCGCCGTAGAGCGCCTTAACCTACCCTTGTGAGACAAAAGGCATCAACGCAAGATGCCGTGCCCGCTTGATGGCGGTGGCAAGTTGGCGCTGTTGACGGCTGTTGAGGCCGGTCTTGGTACTTGGTTCGATCTGACCGTACATGTTGATGAAGCGGCCAAGTGTTTTCGGGTCTTTGTAGTCAAAGTAGGCTGGAATATCTTTCTTAAATCGTCGTGGCATAATAAATCCTTAAAATGGTATCTCACTTAAATCAATTGGTGTGTCGTCAATGTCGTTCTGTTGAGCTGGTGCTGGCTTGTTCTGCTGCGAACTGTTGCCGCTATTTGAGCCACCCGAGCTGCTTCCACCTGCCCCTTGACCCTGGCCGTCACCGACGAAGTTAAAGTCTT
>DASVSL010000005.1:0-8623 GCA_036388095.1 Saccharimonadales bacterium (SeqCode)
AGCTATAACTCGTGTCGGTTGCCGCACTTACAACCCCGATGCCCGTCAGCCCGGTCGCACCGATCACTGCGGCAAGACTTGCGATGACTACTTGCTTTCTCATGTATTTCTCCTTTCGTTTCCCGTCATTTTTTGTACGGCCCACCCGCTAGACTATCGGGCGTAGATGAGAGAACGCTGATAGTAGAGCGAATCTCATGGCGTTAGCTGTGCTTAAAAAATCGGATCTCAAGTATTGGCGTAGTGAGCATCTGCCGCTTACTGCGGCGAAATTGTTCAATCCGGCGGGTGACGTGGTCGTTACCACGCCTGGCGCGTGACGCTTCAAGTGGGAGCTCAATGTAGTCAATGTGTCGTTTATAGGTCTTCATACTGTCCTCCTTTACCATAGTTACCTTGACTACTTTGCGCTGACTTGCTGAGTTTTAGATGAAAGCTTTGCTATCCCGGCAAACTGCTGACGCTTGCAGCTAGGCCGACTGTCGCCTAGTCTAATCTGCATATGAGCAAAGACTACCTCTACGACGATCGTGCCCCTGCCTTTCGTATGTTGGCGGACGGAGCCAAAGCAATGGCAGCGCACCACGGTGTCGAAGTAGATGACACGACGTATCATCGCTGGAGTGATGCTGGTGGCCTGATGCGCGAAACCGACAGCCTGCATGACGACGGCCACGTTCCGGCTGACGAATTGATTGCGCGCCTGCAAACGTATGACGATGAATTTGGCGAGATCTACCCACACCTTGCCCCCTCGGCGACCGGCCCCGAAATCAACGCCGAACTACTTGGCATCGCTCGCAGCGTGTTTATGCTCGGTGCGCTGGCAGCCAGGACGACCTCGCCCGATGACTACGCCGTGTATCGTCATGCCGAATCAGTCGTCACGGCCGGTATCGTCACTAAGACCGCAACGCCCGAAGTCATGGCGCAGCCTGGCTACCACAAAAACTTCGTCCCAGAATTCGAAACGCTCACGGTTGGCCTAACGTTCATGGATTCCTACCTAGACGCCTGGCGCGATTACCGCGACGGCGCCATGCAGGTCAAGCCGGATTTAGCCTACTTCCGCGCTCTACGACGGGTTGGTCGGCCCGCCATCGTCCATTCCGTCAAAATCATTGCCCGGCCCCCGATGACCAGGCTGGCTTTTGCCATGGGGCGACAACGTATCCGCACGCGTCTTGATCACGGCCTGACCGACTATTCAACCATGCAGAATCTGCCAGCGCCGTTGAAACGATTGTGGCAACAAAAGAACGTGACCGAATAAGTGTGTTGCGGGCTGTTTTGTGACTACGCCGAAACGAATCTAAGTATCGGTATGATCAAGGTCTGTCGGATTTAAGGTATACGTTTCGTCGATCGCTGGTGGGGCGGCCCGTTTCTCGACGACCATGTAACCCGTTTTTTCCGTCACAATTCGCTCGATCGCCGCCACGTCATGACCAGTTTTAACGATAAATCGTTTCCGGTTTTTGTGGATGTCATTGTAGTCGCTGTGCCGCATCGGAATCCGCGCCTTACAGTTTTCGTCTGAACACTCGCAGTAAAACTGCAGCGCAACATTGTTGTCGTGGTGGGTAAACTGATGCTCCGGCTGATTATCTTCCTCGGCCATCGCGTTCAAACTATCGATACTGCGCTGCTGGCGTTCATTCCATTCACGAAATATGACTTCGTTTTCAGCCAGCCGGTATTGAGAGAACGGTTCTGCCATATGATACTTCCACTTGTATTAGTTAGTGACGCGAAATCAAGTTCCCGAGTTATATGTAGGCTGTTTGCCATTTGTCCCCCAATCGTAGCAATCTTTTGCGTAAATCAAAATGTTCTATGCGTACCGTTAGCGGTTCACCCCTGGCCCCTATATGGTTTCGTCTATCTGCGCTACGGCCACGACCACTCAACGGTAGCTCGCTACTCGACATAAGCCAAATCAATCTGCCCAAATAACGCTCCATGTCATTTCGTACCTTAGCCCCATAGTCCTTTTTTCCGTACCAACAGTAGCACGACAGTGTAAAAGCCGATGAATAACACTGATGATACATATTCGTACAGCCGGGCATTCTCGATGAATGCTCGGTGACCCGCCATAAGTATTACCGGCAGCAACATGTTTATATACGTCCAGACAATGTACGCCGAAATACATATCAGCAACGCTTCAAATGTTCTGGCGAGTCGCGGCAATCGTCGCGGGTTCAAGCCGTACGCCATGCAAAATATCGCCAATGGTAGCAAAAACTGCAGTAAGAGATAGCCAGCCTGCGGCCGGTAATCACTCCCTTGAAGCGCCTGCGAAATCGTCGCTGTCGCGATGAACGTTGTTTGCAGTAAAAAAAGTACCGCGATCGGTATGACGAATAGCTTTTGGATTGCTATTGGAACGTAATACGTATGCTGTTTTGCTTGTGTTTTCATGTTCAAATAGTACACACTTGTTGACGCATTTGGTATCCATATCATAAGACCGTTATCTATCGAGTCACATGCACTCGGTCACAACCCCCTATGTGTTAATTATTTAACTTATCTACGATGTGTTCTAATGCCAATCCGTAGTCATTAGGTTCGTCGTCTGTCCCCAGCCCATTCCTGACCAGGTCTAAGCTAAGAATATCGATTAGCTTTGTCTTTTCCTGTGCATCAAGCTCATCTGAATTTATTTTTTTTAGTAGCTCTATTGTAGAGTCATAGTCGTTATTGATTGCCTTACGAACATTCTTGATGTCCTCGTTGTTAAGAGCGTTATTCACGGCGTTAGTATCTCCGTCCATTCTTATTCTTAGCCCATGTTGTTATAATTTTTCCCTGCTTGTTTAGAATAACCACAGCATCGCGTCCGTTATACCTTGTCTTACCTGCTGGCTGTTTAATAATGGATTGCGGCCGACGAACTGCCTCATTGATCGCCCTAACAGAAACGCCATGATTGTTTCGGCTAATTACCTGGTTCAAGCCATGTCTTGTATACCCTCTGATCGGTAAAGCTATCTTTTTCGGAACCGCCTTTTGTACAACCTTCTTCGGTTGCTGTACTGCGCTCTTTTTTACAACTTGTTGGGCGCCCTGCTTCGCTGCGTGCTTTACCGCTACTTTCATAGTTTGCTGTAAAGCAACTCGACCTAGTTGCCAAGCTACTATGGCGATGAGTGGTGCTATTTTACCATCTAAGTCCTGTTCGTTAACTGGGTCATTGACGTAGGAGTACGCATTGTCACCTCCTCCCTCTACCGGATCCACCTGCAAGAAGCGGCCAAGGGTTGGGGCATAGACCCTCGCACCCATCTGGATCAGGTTAGTCGTGAAGCTGGTTTCAGTTATCTTTTCGTGTTGGCCAACGTAGTTAAACGTAGTACCAAGGACAGTGTTATTCGGGTTGGTCTGAGCTAGCAGAGCTTCACCAAAGGGACCGGTGGTATGGGTGGTAGTGAGTTGGCCGAGAGCGTTTGTGGTGGCAAAGATGTCGTCGTGGATGTTGGAAAGCGAGTAGGTTTTGTTGGCCGCACCGGTCTGAGTGGGGCGAATCGTCATAACTACATCGCCGGGGAGGGTAACATATTTTTCGATTACGGTTCCATTACCGTCCATGACGAAGTCGGGCGTGTCACCGCTGCCGGTGAAGCCATAGTTCACACTAGATTGCCAGTTCCAGCCTTGTATTTGGAATTTGGAACGAGAAACGATACGATCTTGGGCATCGCGGTTGTAGTAGACTGCCTGGCCACTTCCGGTAGTGTCGTATTCTTCAATACCACGGCTGCGGTCGGAAGCATCATACACCGGCTGGAGCGTTGAGTTCAACCGAATGGTGTTGCCGTGGGCGTCGTACTGAATGTCGCTAAAGTTCGGGTCGCTGGTGCTTATAAGCCGGTCTGCCTGGTCGTAACAGTACGTCGTGATCGCACCATTCGCCGTCAGTTTCGTTCGGTTGCCGTTTTTGTGGGCGTTTAGATTGGCAGAGGTCTGGTTGCACTGCGTAGCCGTCGGAGCGCTAAAGTCATACGCAAAGTTGTTCGAACCAATAGTTGCACCGTTAAGGCGACCAACGTTGTCATAGGTATAGGACTTAGCGACACCGTTTTCGGTCCCCGAAACAATATCGCCAGACACCGAACGCACGACGGTATCCGAGATGGTGTTAGTCGACGACTGGGCATATGAATGGTCGCTTGAGACGCAACCCAAACCTCGACCCTGCCTTGAGGCTCGGCATGTGCTGTGTCGGCTGCTGAAGCCATCTAACATCCTGTCGATCCCTTCCATCATCCGATGGAAGGGATCGACATTTCTTTCTATTCAAAATTGGTTATGGTTTGCATCTGCAGTAAAAAGAGATGCTTAAGCAATAGCTTATTGAATCAGTTTTCTAGTGAATGCTCTAGCATGTAATTATCTTCATAATAATACTTATCCTTGAGTTCAACTGAGACTTTATGAATAGCCTCATTATCAAGGTTATGATAATCGTAATAGTTAGCGGGCTTTTCATCTATTATTTCTGCACATTGCATATCCGTTGGGCAAACCTGTTTTCTTAAAAACCGTACGTCGACACCCAAGACGTTTTGACCATTGCTATAAAACAGAGAAACCTCAGGGTTGAGGGTACCGAATCCGCTCAGTGTACCCGTATGAATTCCCCCCACTGAAGCGACCTGCTTATAGCCTGACCTTTCTAAATTATTCGTAATCTCGTTTTCTGTTTCCTTGAGCGTTTTAGAAACCTTGAATTCAGCAATCGCACTCGTAGAAAGTCTCGGATCCTCTTGAGCCGTAAGAGAGTCCCCGCTTATATCAGGGTACCCCTTGGTCGTTTGATCGTTCAAAAATCTGATTGTCGATAATGTTTTGGCTTTGTCGGCTGCTGCAATGCTTAAAGTGGTCATCTTTTGTTCCGATGAGCTTACGACATCTCCTAAAAATGAATTGATCAAGTGGCCAGTAGTTATCACGATAACGAGCAGGATTACGACGACGATCCCAACCGTGATCCATATACCATTTTTACTATTTTCATTTGTTTTCGTATTCATTGAGTAATTATAGCAATACAACTTGCGTATGTTTTCATCATGTAAAACAAAAGGACTTCGTGGGAAGTTCTAAAGAATAAAGGACTACGCTCGCTTCGTTGATGTCTATATGGTTGCAATCCTAGTATCATTCACCTAAGAAAATTTTGAGACATAGTATAATAATTAACTATACTTGCATATTAAACAAATAATATGTTTAGTTATATTAATACTGTGGTTTTATACGCACCTGCACATTACAAAAGCGTTTTTATACTCGTTGATACTTGTAATAACGTGCCGTCTAAACAGGTTAGTATATCGCACCAACCTGTTTAGACTTACGCTACAAAATTATTTTTGAACTACCATCTCTGTTGCTCGTTCAGTCGCTAAAGCGACCCGGCGTGCAAACATGACTCATACTCGACTAAGTTTGTTTTCATGAATGACAATTAGTTGCTCATCTCTATCTATTAGGGGCTGAAGTCTTACTAGATATTGACCAGGAAAAAACGACCACGCATAGTGATCGTCATTTCCTGGTAGCACCGACAGGGCTTGAACCTGTGACCTTAGGCTTATGAGTCCTACGCTCTAACCAGCTGAGCTACGGTGCCCCGCGTGGCGGGTAATGAGACAAACCAAGGTTTTTCTCATCGCGCCGGGCGACGGAGTAAATCCGTACGCTCGGGCTGCTCTTTTTCCTTAGCAGCAAAGTCGCAGTAATCGTGGTTATTGACTAAAGCACCGTCGATTGTAACAGATGTCGAGGGCGCTTTCTAGGCGTTGACGTCGTCGAAGGCTGGGTCGTAGCTGTCGGGGTTGAAGCTCGTGTCGATGGCAGCGAGCGCCAGGCTGCGGCGACTCATGAAGTTGCTAATACGGTACGTGATTTCAGTTTCTGACATTTTGGTGGTTCCTTTTTGTGTGTTTTATTAACTGATAAATACATTGTAGCAAAAATACTTATGTTTGTCAATACTTTATACCACTTTTGTTGAATATTGTCGTTTGCTGCAACGAAAACCTTATGCTATAGTCAAGTCTAAACGAACTAAAAACAAAGATTATGCAAACACTGCCGTTCGATCCTTTTATCCTCCTGGTGCTTCTGGGAGCCGTTTTCGTGCACGCGACGTACCAGTTGAGCGTGAGTGTCCTGACGCTGCTTAGTTCGCATACCATTGGCCGACGATTACATAACGTTCACCTACTTCGGCTGTCGCTATGGTACGTCGCCGGCGCGACCATTGCCGTCGCGCTCCTCTGCCTGGCAGCCATCGCATTGACGGCGATGATCCTGCCTCATCACTACACCCTCATGACCTACGTCACGTTCACCCTCGCACCCGTCTGCGCTCTGCTAACGGTCCTGGTGTACTACCGTCGTGGCGCTGGTACGCGGCTGTGGCTGCCGCGGGCGGTCGTCAGCTACGTCACCGATCGTGCCAAACGGACCCGTTCCGGCAGCGAGGCGATGAGCCTTGGCCTACTCACCGTCATGGCCGAAGTACCATTTGCCGTTGCCCCGCTCCTCTTAGTTGGGTACGCGCTGCAAGCAAGCGGACCGCGGCAGTGGTTTGAGCTGTCGCTACTCTATGGCATCTGTGTCAGCTTGCCGCTGCTGGTCGTTGCCCTGTACCTAAGTAGTGGTCACAAGGTCAGCGGGGTGCAGCGCTGGCGTGAACAATCGAAAAACTACTTGAAATGGACCAGTGCTCTAACATTACTCATCTTGAGCGTCTACGTTGCTGGCATGGAATCGGGGAATTTATGAACGGTTCATTCGTCGTTAAACATGGTCGTCATGACAGCGAGGCGTTCGACCCCCTCAAGCTGCACAGTAGTTTGGCCGCGGCTTGCCTGTCGACACGGGCCTACGAAGGTGCGGCTGATCTAACGGCGCAACGCGTCTGCCGACATGTGATCGACTGGCTGATGGGCCGAACCGAAGTTACGACGGCCGATATCCGCCGTGTTGCGGCCGAGCACCTGGCTCGTTACGACGAAGATGCCGCCTACTTATATGAACAACACGGAGTGATGGTCTAATGGGCAAACCGACATACGATTACGATCTGATAGTCATTGGTAGTGGTGCCGCCGGGAGCGTCGCGGCCGATATCGTCGCGGCGGCCGGCAAACGGGTCGCCATTGTGGAACCTGGCGAGCTAGGTGGAACGAGCCCGAACTGGGGCGCCGTTCCGGTCAAAGCCATGCTCGAAGCCGCTCGGGTGCTGCAAAGCGCCAAGACATCCGAGGATTATGGTATCAGGGCCTCAATTGCCGGGTTTAATTACCCAAGCGTCCTGACCTGGAAAGACACCGTCATCGCGCGCACCGGCGTCCACGAAATGGCCAGGCATTACCAAAGCCGTGGGATCGGTCTGTACAAGGGCGCGGCCCATTTTATCTCGCCTCATGAAATCACTGTCGAACGTCGGCACCTCAGCGCAGCCCATTTTCTGATTGCGACCGGCTCGTCCTTTAGCCCACTGGGACTGGAAGTACCTGAACGCATTACGCCGCTGACGCCACGGACCGCTCTTGAGCTCAGCAAACCGCCCCGCACGCTGTTCATCATCGGTGGCGGGCAAACCGGTGTCGAGTTTGCCGAACTGTTTAGTAGCTTTGGCAGTAATGTCTATATCGCCGACGCGGCACCGCGCCTGTTGCCAAAAGAAGACCAGGAAGTCAGCAGCCTGATCGAAGCAGTGTTTAGCCGTCAACGCGGCATTCAGGTCCTGACAAAAACCAAGTTGCTCGGTATCAGCCTCGATGGCGTCAGCCCCCGTATCGAATTTCTTCGTGGCGGCGAGACGCACAGTGTCCGGGCCGATCAAGTCCTTATTGCAAGCGGCACGACTCCGAACACTGACCTTGGTCTCGAAAACGCCAGCGTCAGTTACTCGAGCCGTGGTATCGAGACCGATGCTAGCCTGCAAACCAGTGCTCGTCATATCTTTGCCGCCGGCGACGTCACCGGAACCCAGGCCTACACCCATACGGCCATCTACGAAAGTCGGTTGGCAGCGCATAACATCCTGCACAAACAAAAACTCAGCGTCGACTACCGCGCAGTCCCACGCGTCACGTACACGACACCCGAGATCGCCAGTGTCGGCATGAGCGAAGAAGATTGCTTGCGGCGCGATTTACCCGTCCGCACCAGTGTCGCCACAATCAGCGAAGCAACCCGTGCCACCGTCAGCGGTCGAGCCGACGGCTTGGTCAAGATCATTACCGATAAGCGCGGCGTCCTGCTTGGCGCTAGTGTGGTCTGCCCGCACGCCGGTGAAGTCATCCACGAACTCACCCTTGCTATCCAATATGGCATGACTGCCGCCCAAGTCGCTGGGACGCTCCACGCCTACCCAAGTTGGTCCGAAGCTGTCCGGATCGCCTGCGCCAAACTGGGCTAAGAAACACCCGCCTGCATGAGGCGGGTGTTTCGGAGCTGTTAGCTTAACGCGTACTATGAGCGAGCGCGGTCAGCGGCACGCTTGGCTTCGCGGCGTGTGTTTTGCGACACAGTGGCAGCTTCAGCACGGGCGCGGCCAGCGTTGGCACGACCAGCTTCATAGGCTTGGTCAAGC
>DASVSL010000006.1:0-8351 GCA_036388095.1 Saccharimonadales bacterium (SeqCode)
CCAATCCGTCGGTATTTCACGGCTCAATCGCGCCGTGAAATCGTCGATCGCGACCGCCAAGGCTAGATCGTGACGACGACCGACCGATAGCAACAGTTGTTTCACCTTAAAAACTAAGCCGCTTTGCGATAGCAGCAAGCAGAGCGGCGTCAGCCTCATCCTTTTCGGTCTGAAACTCGGCGGCCATCTCATCGGCCGACGCAAACGGTACTAGGTGCACATGAGCATGAGGGACGCCGACGCCGACGATCAGCTCGCCGACGTAGGGTTTGCCGAATACATCGCGCAGGCGCCGGGCGACGCGCTTGACGGTTGCCATCAGGGCAGCGTAGTCGTCATCGGACAAATCCCAGACAAACTCGACCTGGGTTTTGGGTATCACCAGGACATGGCCGTCAGAGGCAGGGAAGATGTTCAAGAAGGCCAGGGTGCGGTCATCTTCGTAGACTTTGTGACAAGGCAGCTCGCCGGTGACGAATTTCGTGAAGAGGCTGGGGGCGGTAGTCATCTGTCTAGTATACAAAATATACAAAAACATATTGTACGTATCATTCAACCCTGCTATGGTAACAACAGCTGCATACCCTAGCCGCTTCGAAAGGTGGTGAGCCATGATCGGCTTCAGCGGCAGTACGTTTTACAAGTTGGTCATCAAGGAAGATGGTGGACCGAACTGGCTCGGCAATGGCATTCTCACGGTCACGCTGCTGAGTGTCTTCGTCTGGCGGTGCCTGGTTTTTATCCCGGAACACACCGTCGCCACCCGCAAGCGGTTCAACCGTGTCGTCTACGGCGCAAACGGATTTCCGCTCGAATACGACCCGTTGGTTGAGGTGCAGCGGCGCGGCAAGACTCGCCGGCTACGCAACCTTCGCTTTCGGCTCTACCTGCTCAATTCGCTGGTACTGACCGACTGCGGCGTACGGCAAACCCCGCTGGATACGAAGTCTGTCAGTTTTGGCGAGCGTGACCACCAGGTCGAGCTCTCGATCAAGGGGCACGTCTCGCGCGACCCTGGCAATCCGACGAAGTCGTTTCTGGCGGTGGCGTCGAGCCGTTGGCCGTGGCGTCAGCGCAACGAGCTAGAGGAACTAGTTAGTCGCGAGGTTGCCGATGCGGTCCTGCGCGGCTATGACACCCGGGAGGCAGCGCTCAATCTCAATAACGAGGCGTCAGCAAGCGGTGTCCATAAACTACCGCTGCTCACGATCGGTGAGCTCGGCGATTGTGCCGTTAGCCTGCTTGCGTCGTACGGCGTCGTCATGGATCAGTTGTGCTACAGCAACCGCGCGGTCTCACCAGCCAGCCGGATCCTGCAGGGCTTGCTCGACATCGCAGCAGCGCTCCGTGGTCTGCGGGGTGGTGACAAGCTGGCTGAGGTCGCAGCAGCCCGCACCACAGCCGAAGCGGTCGCCGACAACGTCGTCGACTTGCATCGGCCATCCTGATTACCTTACAAACACCCCTCGTGAAAGCGAGGGGCTCTCTTTTTACTGGTGGGGGTATCGCTCGCTTTGCTCGCTCCGCTGCTTGTTCGTCCTGGCAAAGCAAGCTTCTCCAGGACTTCACAGCGCTGTACCGAACTCCCGGTATGTTTTGCTGATGCCAAAACCCGGAAATTCGAGTCTCACTATTCGAGCAAACTAAAAAGAGGGCTTAGGAAGCCTTCTTTTTAGTTTGGCGGAGAGGGGGAGATTCGAACTCCCGGTACGGGGATACCGCACACCGCTTTTCGAGAGCGGCACCTTCAACCACTCAGACACCTCTCCATACAAATGCCAAGTATACCAGTCCGTTACTGCACAAGATCAACTCTGTCAGTGCGGTCGCTAAATGGCTTCGTCGTAATGCGAACGGCTTGGCCAGTATCTACGGCACTTTCGATCGCCCGACGCGTCGCCTGGTAGCGCGCCGCGTCGCCCGTATCGGCTGACGACTCGACGATAAAGCGACCCGGTTTGCCGGTCTCGTCCGTCGTTAGGATGACGAACGCCGTACAGTTATCTTTTGCTAGGCACACTGGAGAATCGGCCCTGGTAACGCGATAGGTGTGGGGTCGCGAGGTACCTATCACCGTCATCATGGCGACAAGCGCTAGGATGGTCAGGACAACTAGAAGCGGCGCGAGAGTGGACAGGCGTCGTAAACGGGCATACATCGTGATTATGACTATAGCAAGAAGAAGGCCGACTTGTGAAAAAGACTAAGAAAAATAGGTCAGTGAACTGACCTATTTTTCTTGGTACACCCGGCAGGATTCGAACCTACCTCATATTTGCTCGAAAACGGCTAAAGCCTATTTTCTCGGCCAAGCAATGAAAACGTTACCTGCCGCTGGCAGGTAACGCCTCTCGGTCGTAAGTTCGATGTCTGCAAAATCACCCACGAAAAAAGAGCTAGGCAAGCTAACTCTTTTTTCGTGGTACACCCGGCAGGATTCGAACCTACGACCTCTGGCTCCGCAAGCCAACGCTCTATCCAGCTGAGCTACGGGTGCGCGTCGGCGCTCGCCTCACTCCCAACGATCGCGGTCTAGCCGAAAAAGTCAGTCGCAGCGTGGCGCCTCCTTGCGCAATCTGCAACCAGTACGAAACAAGTCCGTACCAGAAATACATCTGCACTGCCGGAATACATCCCGGCATAAAAAAGTAACGTGCATTCCACCGCGAGCGGCAAGAACAGGCGTCAGTATAGCATGCGCAGACAGAGGTCGTCGAGCGAGGGAGTCTGCCTTAGAAGCGTAAGCGCTGAGTTAATCGTTCCAATGGATCGGGCTCGATCGGCTCGAGGGGCAGGCGAGTCCCAAAGATGTCAACGATCTCAGCGGCCTGATCGGCCGGCAGATAGACGCTTACCATCGGCATGAAGCGTTTATTCGGAACCAGTCGAACCGAAGTCTGGTCACCCTCCTGGATCACACCGAACGCGCGAAAATCGTCCAAACCGAACTGTTTATCATCAATCTGTAGCCCTTGATTTGATAGCTGGTAGTTGATTAGTCGAGGTTCGCGATGACCAACGACCGCCACGGCAACTGCCATAACGATGATTAACGCCCCGAACGTCCATGATTTTACTAGCAATACGTCGATGACAAGTAGCAGCACGGCGATACCCGCCAAGGCGACGAACCAAATAGTGTTTTTCTGATGATGAACAAATTCTGACGTCTGCCACGTAAAGGCGGCTCGTGCGGCCGGGGCCGGCTCGTTTAGCTGTGGTTCAGCTTGCGGCATAGCCTGCTCAGTGGCAACTTGCGGCGACACTCCTTGTGGCGCGGTTGGTTGCTGTGGCGTCGCTTGTTGCGGGGCGACAGAGGGCGGAGCTACTTGCTGTGGGGTGACTTGCGGAAATGACGGCGTCTCGGCCACCGGTTCAGGTGGACGCTGATCATTAGGCTGCCAGAAGTTCGGCGAGTCCGGTTGCATGGCACTACTATACCATGAGCGCGACGGGATAAATGAGGACTACTGGGCTTCAACCAACTGTTCTACCGGTGCATAATTATCGGTCAATGGCCGCGCGCTCCCAACCGTTAGACGTTGAGAAGCAAGACTGGTGTCGAGGCGCTGTCGAGTGGATTTCTGGTCGGTTGCGAGCAACAGAACATTCTGCGGTCCGTCACTGGCCGCACCCTGCGAGTACTGGTAGACCTCGACGACGTCGAATTGTTCACGGTACGTACTAACCACCGATGACAGGTACTCACTCTGCGGCACTGCGATGACATTGGCGATGACACTCCCGCCTGGTTTGAGGGCGTTACGCATACCGGCGACAGCTTCAGCTGTCATCAGCTGGTAGGGCGGGGTGAGCGATGAAAAGGCGTCGATATACACAACATCAAACGTGGCGTCGTCGGTTGGGTGATTGATATAAACACGGCCGTCGGCGTTGACGATCGACAGGTTGTCGCGATCACGCAGGTTAAAATGCTGGCGGGCAATCTCGGTCAAGGCTGGGTCGATTTCGACGGCGACGACGCGACTGTCGGGGTATTTACGGGCTAAGGCATGTGGAAAGGTAAACGTGCCGCCACCTATCACCAAACTGTCGGCGGGTCGCAACGTGTCCGCGACGGTCATAAAAGCTTGTGTGTACTGAAACAGTAACCGGTCGGGGTCACCCGCTAGCGAGGCGGATTGCGAAGTCAGAGGGTCGGTAACTAATCGTCGCACGTGACGGTTTTCACTTGACTCTACGACCTGATAGCGGCTATAGGCTGTATCGACGTCCGCTATAACCCGATCATTCACGGGGGTGACGCCGCTTGCAAGCAACAGAGCCAGCAGGGCCAAAATAACTCGCGGTAGCACCCACCCTCGTCGACTAGCTAGAAACGACACCGCGATGAGTGCGGCGACCAATCCAAAGCCAAGCTGCCGACTACCAAAGAGTGCAATCAAAAAATACCCCGCGGCGAACGTGCCGGCGATACTGCCAAGCGTCCCGGCCGCAGACAATCGGCCGACCGTTGCACCGGCGGATTCGAGTGTCGTGAGCCGCAATCGGACAATGTACGGCGATACCGCACCTAGTAACAAGCTGGCGGGTGCAAATAGCAACAGGGCCGCTAAAAAGGCCGATACGCGGACATCTCCGACGTTACGCTCGAGCAGGCCAAGTACCGTTTCTTGCAGGACCATCGTCGCGGCTATCAGCAGGGCAGCCATCACCAACAGTCGCATTAATCGAGCTGGGGTAGCGCCCATATCGGCCAGTCGACCGCCGTACCAATAGCCAGCTGCTAGGGCGCCCAAAATCACGCCGATCACCGCCGTCCACACATACAGACTGGTTCCGAAATATGGTGCAATCAGACGGGCACCAACCAGTTCGAGGATCATGACAATCGCTCCGGCGCCAAAGGCGATGATTTCAAGACGGTATTTGTTGAGAACGGCGAGTGAACTATGCATGAGGTTTACTATATCGCATTAGATTTTTATATCAGGAAGATATCGCTCGTTTTACTCGCTCCTTCGTTTGCTTGAGAAGAAAATGGCTACGCCGCTTTCTTTTCTGCGCTGCACTACGCCGAACTCCCGCTTTGTTTTGCTGCGCAAAACGCGTGAGTTCAGACCTTCGCCTTAGTTCCGCCAAGTAAAAACGACCCAAAGGGCCGTTTTTACTTGGCGGAGGAGGGGAGATTCGAACTCCCGCTCCAGGTCTCCCCAGACTAACGATTTAGCAAACCGTCCCCTTCAGCCACTTGGGTACTCCTCCGTATCCGGTACATCACGGCGCGTATAACTGCACGAACCATGATACCAAACAGCCATGGCGGAGGAGGAGGGATTCGAACCCTCGAAGCCTTGCGACTTGGCGGTTTTCAAGACCACTGGAATAAACCACTATCCGACTCCTCCGTATGCATGCCATCTGGCAAGGTGTTTACCATTGCTGGTCCCGATAACTGTAAAGTATCTTTTTATATCTGTAAAACGTTCGATTTTTACGTCCCGATCATTTCTTATTAGAGCTGATATACCAAATCGGTTCAATTCATCATACGCAGCATCCCGGAGAGGCTTCGAATAACTTACCAAGCTGAGTCGTGGATATGAATAAATTGCGTTCCCCAGTCTGTGCGTCTCTTGATAAACAGAGCCATCAGTGTCAAACAGCCCCCGAAGACATGCTTTCGAAAACTCAGGATTATTACGAACCCACCCCGGTAAAGTAATGCCATATCGTAATTTATTGCCCGCCAACAAACCCAAACCTTGTAGATATTCAGATAAGGCAACCGAAGACACGGCAATCACGATACGGCCCTGTTTCTCTCGAAGATAAACCCCTGGTTTTACATGAAACAAGTCTTCGACAAGGCTCACAACAAAGTCAGCGTAAATCTTATCGGTTATCATATCGAGTGCGATCGATATTTGATATTTTCCGACAGTTCCATCACCAATCATAATACCGACGAACTCTGCGAGCTGTGGTGAAGGCCCGGGCGTACGAAAATCTCGACGGGCAAATATATCTTTCTTACTAGATTTACGTAAATTATAAGAATTTAAGCCACCAAGCGCCCTCGATTCGGACGAGCCAATACTACCGTATTTCTTGATATAAGCTGCCCCACCTGCTTTACCGGCTACAGAGGTGTGCTGCCACTGAGAGCGACTACTGAAACGAATATCTGAGTCCGATAATTTCGCTAATTTGATCAAGGCGTAGAAATGGTGAGCCGGTATCGTAAACTTTCTTCTTCGCCAATCCCTCACTGATCGAGAACTCACCCCTAAACGCTTAGCAATTAGTTCGACCGTCAATTCTCGCAATAGTAGTTCATCGAAAAGCCGATCACAATCGTCAGTATGTAGCGTGATTCGGTCATTATATTTTATACCGCTCGAACAAGCTTCCATACTGCTTATTGTAACGAAATTATAATATAGTTCAAACTAGTTCTTGCCGGGCAAGCACGGCGATATAGATATTCCTAGCCCCCGCCTGACGGAGCGCTGCGGTGCAGGCGGCGGCAGTTGCGCCGGTCGTATAGACATCGTCGATCAACAGCACATCTGACGGGGCGGGGGCAATAACTTGTAGGCCCTCAGCGGCCCACCGCAGTCGCTCACGTCGGTTACGGTGGTGCTGCGTACCGGCGCCGCCGCGTCGAGCCAACACACGCTGGTACGCTAGGCCGCGCCGGGTAGCGAGGGCTTTGGCGATGAGGGCGGTGTGGTCAAAGCCACGGGCACGGACATGCGCCGGGATCGTCGGCGCCGCCACGACAGTCAGCGTCGTCGGTAACACTGGTAAGCGCCGATCTAACACATCAACACACTCACGATGTGCAGCAACGGCTGAACCGAATTTATAACGATCGATGAGCCGCTTCAGCGCACCGTCACGCGGCCCGACCACCCAAGCACCGCTCAGTTGTAACGCGCTGCGACAATTGGCGCATAGATCATCATGAGCCGCGATGGTGCTGCAGCTGATACAGCGTCCATATGGCTCGCTAACGATGTCGTATTTACATACATCACACAGTAAAGCACCGACATTTCCACAACTGCAACAGGAGTGGGGTGCGAGTGAGTGTAGAATATGGTCAAGCATTGTGGTTTTTACGTTTCATAAGCGCTATTATTGCAGATTTTTGACAACAACGGTTATACTATGTCACAAGATACGTGAACCCTTTGGAGGATAGTATGATGGCACGAGGACAGAAACAGAATGATGACTTGCTGATGGAAGACGAATTGGCCGCTGCGTTCTTGACAGAAGACGACGCGCCGAGCCAACCGGCCGAACCCGCAACACCTGCTCAGGCCCAAGAAGACAATTGGGAAGAAGAAGAGTCGATGCCCGGACAGCTGGCCGTCGATGTGTACGAAACGCACGACAAGCTCATCATTAAAGCTCGCACCGCGGGGGTTAATAAGTCTGACCTAGACGTCAGTATTAGCGACGGCATTCTGACGATTTCTGGGACGCTTAGTAGCGGTGACGATTCCGCCGCTCAACAGTGGCACATCCAGGAATGCTACTGGGGAGAGTTCAGCCGGACCCTCGCACTGCCGGTCCCAGTCAAAGAGGACGAGGTCGAAGCAGTCCTCAAAGACGGCGTTCTGACGATTAGCTTTACCAAGATCAAGCAAGAACAGGCCCGTAAGATTGAGATTCAGTAACGCAGTAAATGTTTTGACAATAAACAGCCGCTCACTAAGAGCGGCTGTTTATTGCTGGGAGACGTAGAGTGTTCAATGGCCCGCCATGGGCGCTCGATCTAAACGGCGCCGGTACTGAGTGACGTAGTGACGAAGTTAACCGCGGCGTAGGCCAAGAAGGCGACGACGATACCGACAATCGCGTACAGGATCGTATTTTTGGCGGCCGTGACTTGTGATTGGTCACCACCACTAATCACGTAGCGGACGCCGCCAATGATCAGCATGATGACGGCGATGGCACCGACCAAAAAGAGCAGGACGTTCGTGACGCGACGAAAGATGCTGTTATCACCACCGAATAGTTCAGTAGCTTGGCCGTTACCACGGGCACACTCGGCGCCAGAGGCGATTGACAGGTTGCTTGGACTACAGGCCGCCTGGACGAGCGAACTGTCCGCGACAACGACGACAAGCCCAGCTACTAGTAAGCTAGCAAAGCCGACGCGCACCCACACTGGCAATAGTTGTTTCATAGTATCTATTATAGCAGACTTGAAATTATTTGTCAATAGCAACCATCCGGCTCGATGTGAACCGGATGGAAAAAGCATGTTCGTTGGGATCCCGTTACGCCGTCGAGAACGAATCGGCGACGAAGTTGACGGCAGCGAAGGCGAGGAAGGCAACGATGATACCGATGATGGCATACAGAATCGT
>DASVSL010000007.1:0-14727 GCA_036388095.1 Saccharimonadales bacterium (SeqCode)
GAAACGTCTCGAAAAGGCCGGTTTCTTGATGAGCGAGAAGCAAGGCAACACTAAGATTTATTCGACCAACAAGCACTTCGCTATTTTTAAAGAACTTCAAAGCATCGTTATCAAAAGCCAGCAGAGCCAAACCGGCCGCAAACGCACCAGCACCGGCGACGCCTAAGTTACGTTTGCTCAATGGGGATGAATCCTTCTTCGAATCTTGTCGAAGCAGTCTTGTCTGCACGTGGCCTGACGGGTGAGCGCGGCCGGGCGTATTTAGAGCGCGACTGGGATGGGCTGAGTCACGACCCGTTCTTGTTGCCCGATATGCACGCAGCCGTCGAGCGAATCGTGCGTGCCAAAGAGCAGTCCGAGCACGTCGTCATTTACGGCGACTATGACATCGACGGGTTGACTGCTAGCACTGTTTTGCAAGAAAGTTTGGCGGCCTTCGGCATACCCGCCAAAGTATTTATTCCGAATCGATTCGTCGAAGGCTATGGCCTGGCAACTGAGGCGATTGAACGCTTGGCCGATCAAGGGGCACAGCTGATTATCACCGTTGACTGCGGCAGCTTGAGCCACAAAGAAATCGCTCGGGCCGGTGAACGTGGTGTTGACGTGATTGTGACCGACCACCACAACGTCGCGCCCACCATGCCGCCCGCCGTCGCGGTCATTAACCCGAAGCGCCTGCTCGATGTGCACCCCGAAAAGTACGACAATTTCGTTTTAAAACCGGGTGAAACTGGGCTGTATCCGTTTCTTGATTTGCCCGGCGTCGGGGTTGCCTTCAAATTGGTGCAGGCGCTGCAAACGCGGCTGGATGGGCTGCCGAATGGTCACGAGAAGTGGTTGCTCGACCTAGTTGCACTCGGTACGGTCTGTGACGTCGTGACGCTGCAAGACGAAAACCGCACCAACGTCTATTGGGGCATGCAGGTCATGCGGCGTACCAAGCGGCCTGGCATCAAACTACTAATGGCCGTCAGTCGGGTCGAGCCCGAAAAACTCGTCGCCCGAAGTCTTGGCTTTGGCCTAGGGCCACGGCTCAACGCCGCCGGTCGAATGGAAACCGCCCAGCTGGCGCTGGAACTACTGACCTGTAACGACTCATCAGTGGCATTGGAACTGGCCGAACGGCTCGATCTAATGAACACCCAGCGCCGCACCGAACAGGACCGTATTTTTAAAGCCGCAAAAATCGAAGCCGAGCAGCGGACGGCCGACCCGGTCCTGATCGTCAGCGACGCCAGCTGGAGCCACGGTATCATTGGTATCGTCGCCGCAAAGTTACTCGAAACCTACAAAAAACCGACCTTCGTATTACAGGAGCTCGAAGATGGAACTGCCAAAGGTTCGGCCCGTTCGTACGGTGAGTTTTCGGCGGCCGATGCAATCGTTGCGACCCGCGATTTGCTGCTCAAAGGCGGCGGGCATCGCCTGGCCGCTGGGGTGACACTAAAAACCGAAACCATCGCCACGTGGCGTAAAGCGGTTAATCAGTACTACAAATCGCTCAAATTGGTCGATCAGCTTCGTCATCTTGATACCCGCAGCGACGTCACGCTGACTGATTTTTCTCGCTGCAGTGAGGGCAACGTCAGCGCTCTGACCGAGCTTGAACCGTACGGCAACGGTAACCCCGAACCGGTCTTTGAATTTGCGGATCTCGTGGTGCTGGGACGCCGCCTGATGGGTGCGGACAACCAGCACGTCAAATATAAATTCGCCGACCCAAAAGGGCAAAGTATGGAAATGATCGCCTTCAACAAAGCCAGCGAATTCACGGTCGAAGCTGGCGAACACGCCCAGGTCTGGTGCGAACTGGGCATCAACGAATGGAACGGTCGCCAGTCCGTCGAAGGGCGTTTGCTAAAGCTTGAGTCACTCGCCGAGTAGATATTGACTTTTATACGTATATTTGATATAATAATATTATGCGACTACCTGTCGCGACTGCGTCATTGACGCAGTACCACGCTCTTTACGAAATGAGATCTCATGACCGATACAGTCGGTACAGACCCGTTCGCTGGCCTTGCGCGCAAGCGCCTCCCGGGCATGCACATGATCACCGCGATCGAGGGCGGTGTCCCGCTGCGGGACGCGCTCGCCAGCTTCATGTTCATGATGCTGCACGACACGTACCCGCACGACTGCCTGATCAAGGCTGAGCGCGACAAGATGGAGGCTGAGCGCGACGCCGCGATTAAATCCGCTGGTTCGCCGGATGGCATGTTCATGGCATCACTGTTTGGGGTGGTGGGTAGCACGGGCCTTACTCAGCAGGAGTGGTCCTACCTACCGGATGACCAGGTTTTCACCCTCTACCTACTGGCTGATGTGTCGGTCGAGCAGACGCAGCGCTGGATCAACACGGGTCAAGAAGCGCCTTTCGAGATCCCACGCGGTCCTCTCGTTGAGCGTCCCGTCTGGGCCATGATCCAATACGCAACTCCGGCTTCGCCACGTACACACGAAGCACGTGAGTACGTGCAACGCCTCCGCGCGGAGATACCGCGCGATGCTGACTGAGACACTTCGTTCGTAAAGAGCTCCCGGCTTGCACATGCAGGCCGGGATAGCTCCTTTGCGCATGACTACCTGTCGTGATCAAAGGAGCTAAAATGTTCGTTCAATCTATCCACGAACGATTAAGCGACGTACACTGAATTTATGAAAAAGAAAATCGGCATCATCACAGGCGGTGGGGACTGCGCGGGCTTAAATGCGGTCATCGCCGCCATCGTCCGGGCGGGGACACCGCTCGGGTACGAATTCATCGGTTTTGAACGTGGCTGGGAAGGGTTGCTTGACCCTCTCATGTACCGGCCGCTTGGCCTGAATGAAGTACGCGGTATCTCTCACCTTGGCGGCACGATCATTCGCACCACTAACAAAGGTCGTTTTGCGGCCAAAGTCGGTGCTGGTGACACCAGCAAGATCAATCCGGACGTCCTGGCGATGGCGAAGAAAAATTACGACGAACTTGGGTTGCACGCTGTCATTGTGCTGGGTGGCGACGGTAGTTTATCGGGCGCCGTGCAACTGGCTGAGTATGGCGTCAACGTCGTTGGCGTACCCAAGACAATCGACAATGACCTGAGCAGTACCGATAAGACCTTCGGCTTTAGTACAGCCGTGCAAATTGCGACCGACGCCTTCGACAAAATCCATACCACGGCGACCAGTCACGATCGCGTTTTTTTCGTCGAATGCATGGGCCGTCACGCCGGCTGGATCACGCTGTATGCCGGTATCGCCGGCAATGCCAACGCGATATTACTACCCGAATTTCCACTCGACATCGACCATTCCATGACCTTTTTGAAAGAGCGTAAAATCCGCGGCCGGACATCTGCCATCGTGGCCGTCGCCGAAGGTATCAAGCTTGACCGTGAACTACGTGAAGTAAACAGCAGTGAAGTCCGTCTAGCGGGTGCCAGTGAACTGCTGATGAGTGCCATCGAAGAACGTTCACCAGCTACCTTTGACATGCGGCACGTCGTGTTAGGTCACACCCAACGCGGCGGCAGTCCGAATTCGCAGGACCGCATGCTGAGCAAACGTTATGGCATCACAGCGATCGAAACGGTTCACGCAGGCAAGTGGAACCACATGGTGCGCATCCGTGACAATGTCATGGAGGCCGTCCCGATCAGTGAAGCCGTTGGTGCACTGCATCTCGTCACGCCGGACAGTTACGAATACCAGACCGCCAAAAAACTCAGTATTTACGTCAATTAACTCTACATAAAAAAATGAGCCCAGTCCGTCAGGAGCTGGGCTCGACTGACGGACTGGGCAGTTAGGCTACGGGCGCAAGTACCTCGCGATATTTCGCCGAGACGGGCGTCGGCCGCTCTCGGCGGCGACCCGCCGTGCCGCCAGGACAATCAGTTTGAACTGCAGCGTAATCGTTGGGCTCTGCGTGCTCTCAAGTGCCTCATACGCCACCAGTGTCGCCCGGTCACCATGAGTGGCATACCTGGGCCACTTTTCGAGTGCCGCGGTATCGGTGGGGTCAAGACGAGACAACTTGATGACGAGGTCTGCGCCGAGCATCCGCAGTACGTGCGCCATGTCTAGTCCGACTAACTCGTCGATGACTTTTCGTGCCACCAGTTCACCGTACCGAACGGGACGTCGGACGTAAGAAAAAGGCGTACCTGGATTGCAGCAGTTTGTTGCGAACAACTTCTTCCGTGTCGCGTTTGAGATTGAGCTTGAAGAGCATGATGATATCGACCGCAACGTCGAGGCGCTCGCCGAACACACCGCAACGCGGGGTCGACAAATGCAGTCCTTTGGTTGCGACATCGATGTGGTCATCGAGCAACACCAAGCCGTTAGCATGGTCAACAATCGCTTCCATCGGCCGAAAGCGTTGCGTCGCGAGGAGCTGGCTCGCTCGCGTTCGTGCGTCGTCGACAGTGCGGTCACGACCTGGTTTTACATCGATTCGCGTTGGAAGAACGTGTGGGCCGATCCTGACAGTCATAGGGTACTTCCTTTCGTAGGAGGGAGGATGCGTCTTAGTATACCGGACATGAGTAGAGCCCAGTCCGCGCAGGAGCTGGGCTCACTGCGTGGGCTGGGCTAGCGTTGGGCTTCAGCCGCAACGACTTTTCGTTGTGTCTCCATGATGGCATAGGCAGCATGGGCGAGCTTCGGTAGCCGTGGATCGACCGCACGCGTGGTTGAGTCTACCAGATTGAACGCAATCAATTCTCGTCTCGTTTTAGCCAAGTACTAAAGGGCATCCTTGATGTCCGTCACCGAGAAAGGCTCTCTATACCGCGCCTGCTTCGTGCAGTAGTGGTGCAGGTTTGCGAGCGGTGGGATGGACTTGTAGTTATCCTGCAGAAATTTTGCAATCTCTGCTCCGAATAAGTCTCTCCAGTAGGTACGGCGCATCGCATGCTCCTTCGTGCTCGTTGATCGGGACTTAGCGGTAAATGTCGAACGTCAGCTCGCGGTCGCGGCGGATATGCTGCATCAAGCTTGCCTTGTCACCAAACCCAAACAGGGCAAGGATCTCTGCCGTTGCAATGGGACCGCTACCGCGGTGGCCGCAAGTTGCAAATTTGAAATGCACTCCGGGAGTCCACGACTCCATCGGGCCAGCGAGTAGTACCAAGCCATCGATACGTTCGACACGGGCGCGCTGAGCCCTGAAGCCGCTTGCGCGTAACTTCTTGGCCGCTTCCGTGGCCTCGTAACTGCTCTGGTCATTTGCGGATTCCACTCGGGTAAAACTCATGTAGCCAACTCGGACTGACATTAGTAATTCCTCTCGGTGCATCGATGGATGGCCTCACGCGGCGTAGTTCGCCGAGCGCGGGCAATTCGTAATGAGCGACAGCTCGGTTGGTGGCCGGGCGGCCTTGTTGAAGGCGTCAGCGGCCTTGATCAGGTCGTAAAACCCGGACCAGGGGACCGTTACGCCGTCGCGGTGACGGGCAACGTTCATGCTGACGAGCACGTCGCGCTGCGTCTCGGTCAGATCCATCAGGTGACAGATCGTGTCGGTTGCGTGGGCGTAGTTCGACAGTGCGGTTACCAGCTCGGGTCCAAGTCGGTTCAGCGTTGCTGCCACTACTGGGCAAACGGGTTGTGATGCGTGAAGCAAGGCTACCAGTGACATGAGGTACCTCCTCTCGATCAGGATAGGATATGCGCATTATACACTATTTACTATTTTTGTAAATGTATTGTGAGTATAGATAAGCATATAAAAAATGAGCCCAGTCCGTGCAGGAGCTGGGCTCGACTGACGGACTGGGTCTAGCCCCCTGGCGGCATCCAGTACTTCTTTGGTCTACGTCCAGGCTTGGCGCCCGTTCGGGACGGCAACTTACGACTCGTACGAGGTGGTTTCCTTTCGGCGACTAGCGTGAGCTTAGCGCATTCATCTAAAAGCGCTTCCAGCGCAGCTCGCGCGTCCGCATTACCGCCCCCTCGGCAGCCGGTAAGGTTAACTGCCGTGAGAGCTGCCCTCATCAGTCCGATTAGGTCCAAGCGCTCTTCAAAAGAGTCTTCTTTAGAATCTTCCTTGCGATAGTACGTGTATCCGGCCTGCTCGAGCTTCTGTAAATCTTCGTCTGTCAGACCGGCACGAACTGTCTCGTACAAGTTTCCTAAGGGGCTCGCTTCAAAGCTTAACCCTAGCCGAATGGTGGTTTCAGGTCCGATGGCGCCTAGCCCGTAGGCAACAGGCTCGTTCGTCATGCGCAGTAACTTGCCTAACGTCTCTGTCATGGTAGGTACTTCCGTCCTTTTGAGCGGATGTTAAGATTACTTTACAATTTTATGGCTACACACGCAATCTAATGGCTTGCGAAGACAAGGATGATTTGCTAGAGTAGTCCGAGTATGATTCAAGTCACCCGAAAAGATGGCAACGAGGCCAACGAGAACCTGATTCGCCGCTTCAACCGTAAGGTGTTGCAGAGCGGAGTTCTTTCGACCGTCAAGGCCGGCCAGCGCTTCAACAAGCCAATTAGCAAGCCAGAACGCCGCAAAAAAGCGATTATCCGCCGTGCCCGCAAGGCCGACAAATTGCTTAAAACCCGCATGGGCTTACGCTAAGATTATCGGTCGCCGTAGACGGCACATTTCGCTCCAATTCATCCGTTTCGCACTCACCGTACTTCGCTGTACGGCTCGTTTGCGATACTCTGAATTGAAACGAACTGCACTCGTCTACAACAACCTTGCTGTGCTAGGCCGTGGACACAAGAAAGGATATGCATGAACCTCAAAGACCAGATCCAAGCCGACCTGAAAACCGCAATGTTAGCGCGGGATGAATTTGTCACGACGACGCTACGGGGGCTCAAGGCGGCTATTTTAAACGAAGAAGTTGCGAGAAATATCCGCGACACGGGGTTGGATGACGCCAGCATCGAGCAGGTCATTGCCCGCGAATCGAAAAAACGCGTCGAAGCCGCTGGCATGTATGAGCAGGGCGGCAACCAGGTAAGTGCTGACAAAGAGCGGGCTGAAAAAGTGCTGCTCGACAAATACCTGCCGGAGCAGTTAAGCGAAAGCGCTATACAAAGTATAGTAAATGACGTTATTGCTGAGCTGAAACCAGACGGCATGAAAGATATGGGTCGAGTCATCGGGGCCGTCAAAACCAAAACGGGCAATGCGGGTGACGGCGCGCTGATCGCTAAATTGGTTAAAACTAAGCTCGGGTAGGATTGCTCATCCGAGGGTTTTCAGCAACTATACATTTTGGTATAATTACCGTAAAGGTTCCCACTGACTAAAAGAGCCCCCGGGCTCTTCTCCTGAGGAGATAGGTCGGTGGGTCATTTATTTTTTCAGTACCATTCTCTAGTACCACGACGAAACATATCAAAATCGGTCATTGGTAGATCACCTAGGGCGGTGAGTGGCCGCAGCTCGTTCCTTTCTAGGGATACGTATTTTGACCACGCTAGATAGTCCGCCAACTGACCATTGAAATCGGACAATGTTCGATGAAAATAAATACGATACGGTTTACCTAATTTTTTTAACTCAGGTTTAAGTTCACCTAAGAAAGCCTTCTGGTCTTTCTTAGTCAGTGCTTTATCAAATACGATCACAACCTTATCGTATCCATCTGTTTTCCATCCTACAATGAATCTTATGAGTGTTAGACCAAGCTTGCCATAAAAGGCGGCGGAATTTTGTAAAGTGGGTGTGTTTTTGTCTTTTGGGCATGAATATAATGAACTGAAACGTCATTTTTCATGTTAGCAATTTGAGAAACGACTTGGTTACGGGTGGTTTGAAGGTCTTCGCTGGCATGAAAGTACTCGATATCGCTGCCAGTCTCTAGCATCATGTATTTCAATTTTTGTAATCGTTGCGACACTTCCAACGGTCTTTCGGTTACGACCGCAGCGAGGACGTAATATAAGGTTCCTTTTCGACTGAAATCGAGATTCCCTGACTCATCTAGAAAGACGTATACGGTTTTTGATTCTGGCATAAGTATGGAGGATATTTTAGCAGTATCGGCATTGTTCTAAAGATCCAGAATCAAATCACACTTCTTGTGACCAAGAAGCAACTCCTACTTTTGGTCATTGCCTCAAAAGTAGCAAAACGGCTAGTCCCGGCTGTCAGGCCGCCAGGAACGTCACGAACAACCAGACTGGTGCTGCGGAACGAACCTTGGCCTTTAGCCAAGAACCGGTCAAAATTCATTTATCAGATGAATAATTTTGGCATGTCCTCGCACATGATTCAGTCAGCTTGCCCGCGCCACTCTTGGGGCCGGACAGAGGGACGGTTACAACTGATGACTATTTTTATTCGCCTATGGCGAAGTAATAATCGCAGTCAACTACTGCCGGGTATCTGTTCGTGCCCGAGGTCGGCTGCGGTGAATTCAGTGAATCACTTGCGAGGACATGTCAAAAACATGCAACTAATAAAGTGGTTTTTGGCCGGTTCTTGGGCCTTCGAGGGCCAAGGTTCGTTCCGCAGCACCACTGAAAATTTGCCGTCAGACGGACCCGGCGAGCGAGCAGCTACCCTAGCTACTACACCCCATGAAACAGGTTTCATGGGGACCCCAGGTTTTGCCTCTTTTACGCAATAATAAAAAGAAGAACCTGGTTCTGGGTCACCAGAACATGCGACTTTGCAGCAATGCACAAAAGAAAAATATGGTTCTAGATTTCCAGAACAAAGTAGCCTGTCTGCGCAGCAAACACTACTAATTATCCGCACCCACAAACCTGAAATAGTTTCAGAACTCTGGGTGCGGGAGACAGAGGAGTCTGTTCCTGCCGGGGGTCATCTTGGGTCCATGAGCTCCTTGAAGAAGCAGAGCCTAAGGTGACGTACAGCAAGGCCAACGCCAAGCGTGAATACAGCGAGGAAGACAGTGAACATTGAAATATGCGGCTGGTCAGCCTGCGCTGAAACGGGCACGGATAGATCTTGGATACAGCTGAGAGTCGTCAAGCAGATGAACAGGAGACCGAAGAATCGGTACAGTACCCATAGCAAGAAACTCGTCGAGATACGGATAAAGCGCTTGGCGGTCGACCGCTGTAGGGTGTATCGCGGGGCAGGTGCCACAGGCTCGTGAGCCATTGTTCCTCCAGTGGGTAGGACTGGTGTGGTCAGAGCTTGCCACGCACTAAAGCTTGGAATTCCATCCGCAAGCTAGCGTAGGACGTCAAGCGATCGATCACAAGGAAGCCATGGACGATCATCAAGATGCCAAAAAAAAGCTGCCGTGTAGGCGTAGCTTGTGGGCTTTGCGATGACGAACGCAAGGCACGCAACCGCAGTAGTGACAAAGCACGCCAGGAACACTAGCGCCCAACTGAGCTGGTGCGTTGTGCGCCTAATGCTGGCTCGGATCTCTCTTCGCTCCAAGTCTTCGGACGTCATCATCTTCGGCTGCTCGTGGTTGAGCGTGTAGTCGGGCATGTCAGTCTCCTCTGTCTCGGTGCCGTACGATGTGTACGGCGGTGGAAAGGGCGTGGGCTCGGTCACGGCAAAGTCGCGAGAGTCTATCAATACTATTATAGCAAAATATACATGTTTTGTCAATGTGGGGCGCGGACAGGTACAATAGCCATATGATTATATTCTTCGGTCCGGCCGGCAGCGGTAAAAGCGTCCAAGGTCAAATCTTATCGGCACGTCATGACTGGCGCTGGCTAAGTGCCGGACAGCTGCTGCGCGACAGCCACGACCCAGAACTATTAAAAGAAATGAGCAGCGGCGACCTGGTCAGCGAAGACCGCGTCAACGCCATCATGAAAGACGCGTTGCTGCGGGCGAAAGGCATCGACAAAGTCGTCCTCGACGGCTACCCCCGACGGCTGACCCAGGCAAAATGGCTGGTCGAGACCGAGCCGGAACACGAACGCTCCATCAAGATGATCATCGTTCTCGAAGTGCCACAAAGCGAAATTTTGCGGCGGCTCGACCTGCGCGGCCGAGCCGACGACACGCCCGAGGTCATCGAAAAGCGGCTGCAGATGTACCGCAGCGATATTTACCCGATTTTAGATTACGTCAACGACCTCCATATTCCCATCACACACCTCGACGGAACCGGGACAGTCGGGCAGGTGCACGACCGTATTCAGGCGGAACTTGCCAGTCACGATCTGATAAAAACATAAAAATATGGCTCCAGGCGAGGTAAATAGCCTGGAGCCGGGGCTCACCTTCGGTCTTTGCTTCGGAACGTACGAGCAACGCGCTCGATCTCAGCGATGTTGGCGCCTGGTCTGGGCCATACATCGATCACGAACGTTTCACCCCTAGTGCCGTCGTGGGAACGACGAGATGAGCGGACCCTGTTGATTCGTGATACGCGTTCGATGTCGTCGCGACGTTCGAGGTTCGTTTTGACCTCCTTGGCATTTCTCTCTGTAGGATACGAGAATCGCTTGGGCATGACGTGCCTTTCTGTCGAAGGTGCGAACATTTCCATTATGAAATAGTAAATTACATATGTCAAATCAGCGCCTGTTATAGTAAAGGCGATGAAGCCGAAAACAAATGCCGAAATTGACGCTATGCGCGAAGGCGGGCAACTGCTGGCGACGATTTTACGTGACTTAAAAAAACAGGCGCTAGCTGGTGTCAGCGAACTCGAATTGGACGCCTGGGTGGCGCGCGAAATTACCGGCTATGGGGCCGAGGCGACGTACCACACCAGTGAGGTTAATTTTCCGGGCGTTATTTGCATCTCGGTCAACGACGCCGTCGTGCACAGTATTCCGACTGAATATGTATTACGGCCCGGCGATGTTGCCTCATTTGACCTTGTTATTGGCTGGAAGGGGATGAAAACTGACAGTGCCTTTAGTATGGTCATCGGCGATCAGATGACGCCCGATACGAAACGGCTACTTGAAACGACCGAACGGTCACTGTACGCGGGGATCGACGCCATTACCGGCCCGGTGCGGATCGGTGATATCAGTGCGGCTATCGAGGTAGTTTTGACGGCTGGCAAGCTGGGTATCGTCCGCGAGCTAGTCGGGCACGGCATTGGCCACAGCATGCACGAAGCACCCGACGTGCCGAACTACGGTCGCGCTGGAAGTGGGCCGTTACTGAGCGTCGGCGATACCATTGCGATCGAACCGATGGCGACACTCGGCAAAGCGTCGATTTACACCGACCGCGACGGTTGGACAATATCGACCCGCGACGGCAGCCGCGCCGCGCATTTTGAGCACACCGTCATGGTGCTGGACGATGGCGTCGAGATATTGACAAAATTATAGATAAATAGCAATATAGCTCTTACAACTGAGCATCGCTTCGTTGCAATCGGTCGCCAAGCCGGCGGATCGATCGTTCTTACCAGAAAAGATTGTCAGATGGATTGTTTCGCCCGATGAGATCGATGCGGCTCAGCGACGACTGACACGCATCTGATCGATGCGCCGGTTTCGTACTGATGTCATCCTATACGAGGAGACGACGTGGAATTAACGATGACGCAACTGTTTATGGTCGCTGTGAGTACGATTGTCATGATCGTCATCTCGGAATACATCATGCGGAGCGGCTTGTCAGCCAATATGAGGTGCAGGATAAGTAATCACACCGTGGCGGAAGATGATACGCATATCCAGCGGTACGTCCGCTATCGCATGCTTAGTCTCTTGCGGAATATCGCGTATATTGGGCTGGCGAGCTCGCTGATGAAGACGATTGGGACGGGTCTTATTGTATACGCAGTCATGGGGCTCGTTGGTGCCCTCTGCGATACTTTCTGCGTTGCACCGCAGTGCCCAACCTGTGACGAACAGCTACGCTCGTCGTAGCCAGCACCTTTTGGTCCTTAGGGGCCCACCCGCGCTGTTAGTAGCAGCGCGGGTTATTTATTGAGGATAGTTCCGCACCCAGAATACTCAATAGGGCATTAAGAACTTTGGGTGCGGGAGACAGAGAAGGCTGTCGCCCGCTGATGAGCTAGCTGCCCATCTCTTCAGGGTCGAGCATGCGCTGGGCGGATCGCCTGGCGTCTTCGAACTGGCCGTGCCGGATCGCTTCAGCCGGGGAGACTTGTTTGGTTCCAGCGACCCCGCAGTTTGCACCAATGAACCAGGCACGGGCAAGGTCCTGACTATGCTGAGCTTTCGCAACGTCGTTGAAAAGATCGTAGACCAGCTCGAGTCGCTGCCGCTCACTGAGGTCAAGGCGCTGAGTACCAACTGCCGCCTGTGCTGGCTTCTGCCGATCACGCATGTCTGCCGCGAAGGCCACAAGGGTCGGGCCAAGTGATCGGTTCAGGCTCTGAACGAGCTGAGCGTCATAGAGTTTCACTGCGCGCATGGGATTTCTCCTCTGTCTCGTAGGTACGTGATTGAACATCAAAGTATATATTTTAACATAAAAATGAGATGTAACAATATTAGTATTGACATAAACTACATAAAGGTGTATAATAAAATAATAGGGTAGTGCTTGACACCGACATGTCACAGGCGTAAAACGGTACAGGAATGAAATGGCTCTGACTTTGCCGCTCGGTACGGAGGTTGTCCGTGCGCTGCGGGAAAGCCAGAACCGTTCTGGCTCCAGGAAGGAACACCATGTCCATCGTCCGGATCCTCGTCCAGCCCGTCGTGAACGCCGTCTCGCTCGTCCACACCGCCGCCAGCTCGTTCTTCGGTGCCATCGGCGTCGAAGCCGCCCACCTCTTCTCGGAGAGGGCCCCCATCTACACCGACGAGCGCCGGGAGAGCTGCCAGCGGTCCCAGGACGAGGTGCTCAACAGCCTGTTCCGCTGCTGACCCACCTCGCCGGCCTCCGGTTCGGGACGACATCTCGTCGTCCCGAACCGGAACCCCATTCTTCTTACCCCGTACTGACGTCGAGTCTTACTCCGTCCGGCACGGGGTTATTTTTATTGAAGACTCTTGATGCGTTCGACAATTGCCTGGCTCGGGTCGAGCACGCTAGCCTTGCCATCAACGAGTGATTCGATCAGCTCCCGAATCCAGTGGTAGTGGGTGCAGGCCAGCACGATGACATCGACGTCTTGCAGTAATAAATCGTTAATCTCATTTTTGATAATGAGTTCGTCAAGCTGCTGCTGTTCGATCATCGTCGCCCAATCGCGGCAATCCGGTTCGAGCACGACGATATTTTGCGCATAGATTTCTTTGAGGGTGCGGTAGCGATCACTCGCCAAGGTAGCCGGGGTCGCACACACCGCGACGACGCGCGAGGTCGTTTGCTGGGCTGCTGGCTTGACCATGGGCTCGAGCCCGACAAATTGTTGCTCTGGGTAGGTCAACCGCAGTGGCTCGATGGCTGCCGCCGTGGCGCTATTGCAGGCCAGGACGATCACGTCGCAGTCGGACGCAAGGAGTGGTTGGATCGCAGCGTCGGTCAGACGGACGATTTCGGCGGGTGGCCGTGACCCATAGGGCAGGTGGGCGCGGTCGTTGACGGTCTGGACGGTCGCGTCAGGAAAGGCCGCGCGTATTGTCGCCGCTATCGCTTCGCCACCAATCCCAGAATCAAACACACCGATCTTCATCTCTCTATTGTCTCACGACGGGGCTTCCGCTCAATGCCTCAGGCGTCACGACGACAGTTCGGGTGATCGTCAAAGACGCACCCTATACGTGAAAATATCATCACGTCTATATGGGGTGAGAACGAACAAAAATACGAGGTAGGGACGACCTTTCACAACAAACCATCAGTGGCATGTGACGTCGTTTCGCGCCATTGGCCTGGCCGTGCAGGCGGCGTGTGCCACGATATGGCACCAACAAAACTAGACAAAAAGCTCAGAACTCAAAAACTGTTCAAACTGGCGGAATCTGGTTATACTAATGCCTATGCAAGAATCTGCGCGTTATGCCGTCGGCCTCGACATAGGGACCAGCTATGTCCGAGCGGTCGTGGCTCATGTTGCCCAGCCAGATTCTCCACCGACAATCGTCGGCGTTGCCGCCGAGCCGAACACCGGCATGCGAAAAGGCAGTGTCGTGAACCTTGTTGGTGCCGCCCAAGCCATCGACAAGGCGCTTGAAGCCGCCGAACGGATGAGTGGTCACCAAGTTGGTGCCGCGACGATTAGCGTCAATGGCAGCCACGTCCAAGGTATTACGAGCCGCGGGGTCATCGCCGTCAATCACGAGATCACCGAAGATGACCTCGCGCGCGTCGAAGATGCCGCTACTGTCGTTCAGCTACCCGCCAACCGCGAAATTATCGAAGTCACCCCACGGAGCTACCACCTGGACCAACAGGAAAACATCAAAGACCCCGTCGGGATGACAGGGGTTAGGCTCGAAGTTGACGCGCATGTCATTACGGCACTGGCGCCGAACCTCAAGAATCTGCAAAAGGCCTGCGAAATGACCGAAACGGCCGTCAGCCGACGCGTCTTGAGTGGCCTGGCCGCCAGCCGCGCTGTTCTGAGCGAACAGCAGATGGAAAACGGTGTCGTTTTAGTCGACGTCGGCGGCAGCACGACTGGCATTGTCGTTTTCGAAGAGGGTGATCTGCAGCACGTATCAGTTCTACCTGTCGGCAGTATCAACATCACCAATGACCTGGCGATCGGCCTCAAGACCGACCTCGACGTGGCCGAAAAGGTCAAATTGGACCACGCCGTCGCCGTCCCAACGGCACACAAGAATTCAAGCAAAAAAGCCGTCGTCAAAGTTGACAAGACCAGCCACGAATTTGATATCGAAGAGATCGACGAAATCGTTGACGCGCGGTTAGAGG
>DASVSL010000008.1:0-4062 GCA_036388095.1 Saccharimonadales bacterium (SeqCode)
CATCATCGACCCGCACGGTGACTTTGCCGTCAACAACATGCATTTCATCCCGGCCGATCGTATTGATGATGTCGTCTATTTCAACCCAGCTGACACCGCTTACCCAGTCGGGTTCAATCCGATGGAAGTTTACGATCCGAACCAAAAGAACAATATTTCATCAGATATCATTGGCGTCCTAAAGCGCATGTTCGGTGAGAGCTGGGGCCCGCGTCTGGAATATATTCTTCGTTACACTATTCTAGCGCTGCTCGACCGCCCGTCTACAACGATGCTCGATATCACCCGCATGCTCACCGACAAGAAGTTTCGCAAAGAGACGCTGTCGTACTGTAACGACCAAGTTGTCTTGCAGTTTTGGAACATCGAGTTCGCCAGCTGGAATGAAAAGTTCCAGGCCGAGGCCGTCGCGCCGGTGCTCAATAAGGTCGGAGCCTTCACGGCCAATCCGATCATCCGTAATATCATCGGTCAGCCCAAGAGCACCTTCAATATCCGCGAGATCATGGACGACGGTAAGATTCTGATCGTCAACCTCAGCAAAGGGCTGATCGGTGAGGACAACGCGGGTATCCTGGGTTCATTCTTGGTGACAAAAATTCAGCTCGCCGCCATGTCGCGAAGTGATATCGAACGAGTCGAAGATCGGCGGCCGTTCTACCTGTACGTGGACGAGTTTCAGAACTTTGCGACCGACAGCTTCGCGACGATTCTGTCTGAGGCGCGTAAGTACGGCCTCAACCTGACCGTCGCCAACCAGTACATATCCCAGATGCAGGATACCGTCCGTGATGCCGTCTTCGGTAACGTCGGTACGATGATCAGCTTCCGGGTCAGTGCTGACGACGCGCCGCTGCTAAGCAAACAGTTTGAACCCCAGTTCGAGCCCAATGACCTACTGCAGATGCGTAACCGTAGTTTCATTATTAATATGATCATCAAGGGCGAAAAATCACCGGCGTTTAGTGCGACAACGCTGACGATTCCAGCCAGTCAAACTAATTTCATGCCCCAGATTGTCGATAGCTCTCGCCGCAAATACGCCCGTGAACGCGCTGATATTGAGGCTGAGATCCAGGCCCTGGTTGGTGGCACAGCAATTACTGCCGGCCCCACCGCTCAACAGCCCGCACTGCCACCAAAGACACCGTCTCAGCCGATGCCAAAAGGCGTCACCCTCGGCAAGATCTGGCCAGTCGACAGCGGCGCCAAAGCCGTTAAACCGGTCGAAGACCGGCCAAAGTTGAAGCCAGAAAATACCAGCAGCAACAGTAGTCCCACCTCAAAAAGTACCGAGGCAGGGGAGCGGCCAACCCTGCCGCCACGAACGCCTGCCACAGCCAGCAGTCCCTCTCCTACTACCAGCGCGGATGGCGATGCGCCGCGCAAACGCAGCCGAACACGCTCACGCAAGAAAAAGGGTGGTGAGGGCGATGGTCAGCAAAGTCAACAACCTCGTAGCAACGAAGCTCGGCAACCACGCGAAGATACCAGGGAAGCTCGACCTTCGCAGAGTCCTGAGCCTCAACGACAAACAACTACTGATGCGCAGCGCCCCGCACAGCGTCGACCAGAACAAAAAACCGAACAACAGCCCACCCGGACGGCCGATACACCACGTCCTAGCGACACGCCACGCGAACCACGCCATGAGCCCGGAGTGATCAACATGGATCGCCCGGTTGAGCGCGAGATCAAACTACGCTAGCCAAGCGAGGCGTACGAGTTAGCCTGAAGCATAGGGTAGGGTGACAGCCAACTTCACACGGAGTTACCGAGATAGAACAAATATAGAACATTGTCACTAGGCCTGAGTGTAGCTGTCTGCCAGGCCTCATGATCACTCGTTCGTCCCTAGGTCCATAGTCACGCCACCATAGCACCAAGTACTGTTCTAAATTCGTTCTAGTATGAAAGCCGTATGCAAGCAACATAAGCCAATGTTTGTTGCAAAAAACGATTGGCAGAATAGCAGCCATAGACAGGTGATTAATGGGCAGAAACCTTGAAAAAATAATATCAGGAGGGCATAGATAGGTATCTGATGGCTGACAGTCATGATAGAGAGAGTGCTAAACGAGAGCCATACATTACGTCGCACAATATATCTTTTACGACATTCAATATACACATCGAAGATGAGTACACATACATCTATATACCTACATACATAGACGCTTTGGCTCATTATAAGCCTAAGTGCTCTATACACCTTGTCTGTGTGTCCGCATTACTACGTAGCATGGCCTGACTTTGTTACCTGTACACACCTCACACTAAAGCTTCATACTAGATGGATCTTACACGTACCGGCCCTCGCACATACATAGAACGAGGGCTGCATACTGGCTATATGCATGCCGGTGGCCAAGAGTTGATGAGTGGACGATTGCCGCGATCAGCAGTCAGTCGTGTGACACACTGCGCCCACAACGTACAATATTGTCTATCAGCGCGCCCATTGTTATCCACAATACTTTTCACGCTTTTTGTCTCACCCCCTCCTCCCTACTCTATTTGACATATTTTGACTTTTTGTGTTTTATATATTTTTATATTGTTTTTTTGTGACACGTCAGTTGTATAGAACAAAATTAGAACACAAGCAGTGCAGCGGGGACTACTGCCCTGCTGCTGCGTCGCGATAATACGCCCGCCCACTGACCCGCACATCGACGTAGGCTGGGCTAAGCGACTTTTCAGAAACGTAGTGGACAGCGTTGATGATGTCGGCTGCCTGCCCCGCTGGGTCACGATCGAGGTTAGCTCGCAGCGGGTACGCTACCCCGTCGAGTTTGAATTCAACCTGCCGGGTTGAGCCACTCGGCAACTCAACCGAACGCACCGGAGGAATATCGGATTCGTCGACCAGGGCGATAACACGACCAATGAAACGCAGCAGTCGGTTCGAGGCAATGACGCCGGCACTTGAGCCAATACCGCTGCGATCAGTCACCGTGACCTCAGGCGAACCGAAATAATTGACCGTGAACGAAACCCCGTTCGTATCGACGAAGTACTGCCGATCGTTCAGGGTCCAGGTAACGACTGGTTGACGAAGCTTCACGTCAAGTCGCCACGCCAGCAAGCCTTGGTCACGTTCAAGACGGACGTCTGACAGCTCAGGGCTTATCGAGATAAAATAGTTTTGCAGAGCTGATTCATCCAGAAAGAAAGAGAATCGTTCAAGCGGACGTTTATCAAAATACGTCATCAGCTGGGTTTGGTAGCGCTGCTGGTCAAGTGGCTTCGTGGTTGCCTGAGTCGACATGTAGCCGACCGTGACCGGGCCAAATACATAGCAGCTGACAACATACGCACACACGGCGAGCAGCACAAGAGCCGTTAAAAGTGCTCCTATCAACCGTTTACGGTGCTGCCGAAGGCTTTGCTCGTGCAATCGAGGCGACTGCAGCGTCGAACGGGCTTCGCTAGCCGCGGTGATGTGAGAAACCGTACTGCCAGTGATCGTCCGACTGCGGCGAAACGTCAGCGACTCATCATTGCTCGCTGAACGCGGCTTACGAACGGGCTCGTTACGCCGCCTCACCGCTGCAGCTCAGCTTGAATTAGTTTCGCAACATCGGCGGCGGCTTGCGGCCTGGCGAACGCATGGAGGCGACTTGCCATCGCTTTGGCGGCGCCCGCATCACGCGCTAAGCCTTTTACGGCTTTGAGCATGGTAGCACTATCAAGCGTTGCATCTTTTAGAACAAGTGCCGCTCCAGCTTTCGCGTAGACCTGAGCGTTCTTTTGCTGATCGCCGAGATAGGCCGCCGGGATACAGACGACAGGTTTGCCAAGCGCCGCTAGTTCTTGTAGTGTCGTCGCGCTTGCACGGCAGATGACGATATCGGCGGCGCCAAGCACCGTCGCCATGTCTTGATACACGAAGTCGACCACATGGTAGTCGGGATGCTCGGGTGCGTGGGCGCGGATAGCCTCGGCGTGTTTACGGCCGGTCACATGATAAATACTAAACCCGGCCTCAAGCAGCTGTCGCGAGCAACCGACGAGTGCTTGGTTGATACTGGCGGCTCCAAGTCCACCGCCCGTCGCGAC
>DASVSL010000009.1:0-28163 GCA_036388095.1 Saccharimonadales bacterium (SeqCode)
GAACGCAGGTATCTGAGTAGCATCTTCATACCCGTCAACAGTGACTGACGCTGAAGTAGGTTTAGGAACCTTAGTTATGGCATCATGTATAGCGAGACCGACCGCAGCAGCTACAGGTGGTGGAAACGCATTTCCAACTTGCTTGTAAGCACTAGTTTTCTTCCCGGCAATTTTCCAACTTTTGGGGAATCCCTGTATGATCGCAGTCATCTGCACCGTGAGCCGAGGGATGCCTTCGAAATCAGCTGCCGGTGGAGTATCCGCGACTCCTTTACCGTCGACACCTAGCTTTTCCCATGCAGCTTTGGCTCGTGTAGGACCGAGATCGGCACCGCCATGTTTCTTAGATCCACCCACAAGCGTTGGGGCAATTTTATTAGCGATTTTTTTCCAGTCATCAGCTAATTTCCATCCAAGACTAGCCATCTCTTCATGTAGCGCTTCGCCTACCGTGATGTACTCAGATTCTGTTACTGGCTCTGGCCATTCAAAATATTGGAAGTATTCAGGTTTAAGCGCTACGAGGATGGCACGTGGCCTGAGTTGAGGTACGCCGTGCCAAGCAGCTTGTATCAATTTCCACTCTCCTATGTATCCAAGCTCCTCTAGCCGATCAAGTATTTCCTGACGATATACTGCAAACTTTGGGTCCAAAAGACCGCGAACATTTTCAAGCATTACCGCTTTGGGATTAGTTTGCTCAACAAGCCTTAAGGCAGCAGGAAATAGGTCTCTTTCATCTAGGTGCCCGAGTTGTTTACCAGCCTTAGAAAACGGTGGGCAGGGAACTCCGCCAGCAACAAGGTCAACACCTGCGTAGGGTGTGCCATCAAAGTCATTTAAATCTTCTTCCAAAACCGTCCAGTCAGGACGATTCAGTCGAAGCGTTTCACAGCAACGAGCATCATTTTCAACCAGGGCTACATGATCGAAGCCAGCCATCTCTAACCCGAGTGCCTGGCCTCCAGCACCTGCACAAACCTCGATTGATGTTAGCTTCCTGAGCGTCTTCGCCATGTCCATACCCCTTATTGATAACTATTATAGATGCCTAACATCGTTTAACGAAACCAATATCTTTCATGAAAGAATGAAGTCTGAATAATGACAACAATTTAGGTTCTTGTTAGCAAGAGGAAGTCTCCGTAGGTGTTAATATTACATTATGGCCACCGAAAAGTATTCAGCAGACAAACCTATCGCACGTCAAGATCAGGATCAGTTCCGGAGAGCAGAATTTGCAAAGAGACTGGCTAATACGATCTCTAGTAAAGAGATAAGCGAAGGATATGTAGTGGGGTTGTTTTCCGTATGGGGGTATGGGAAAACCTCCACACTCAACTTAATTGAAAACGAATTAATTAATGCTGAGAACATTGAGGTCGTTAAATATAACCCTTGGATATATACCGATCAGGCATTAATGATCAAAGGCCTGTTCGACCTCATAGCTAATGCATTAGATGAAAAATTGTACACGGGTGGGGAGAAGGTCGGCAGTTTTCTGCAAAGATATGGTGGCGCAGTGTCATCACTGACACTCTCTGCATACGATCAATCAGGAAGCGCCGGAAGCATTGCTCAGGGTGCAGGTAATCTACTCAATAATGCGAGCTTAGAGGAGCTAAAGGATCGTGTTAAGCGATTCTTCGACGACTCTGAGAAAAGGCTTGTCATTATCATTGATGATGTCGATCGACTGGATAGGGATGAAATATTTCAATTATTCAAACTGATCAAAATTGCAGTTGATTTTGACAAGATAACTTATTTGATCGCCTTCGATGACGGGGTCGTCGGAAAGGTATTACAAGATCGGTTTCCGGGAGAAGATAATACCGGTCAAAGCTACATCGAGAAAATAATACAGGTACCGCTACATTTACCTCTTATAGCTCAGAGTTCATTAGACAGATATGTTATCACCGGTATCGAAAAGATATTCAAGGATTACGACATCGACATGAATTATGAAGATATAAGTCACTTCCAGGATATTTATAATCGATTTCTTTCGAAAAGATTCTCAACCCCGCGTGGCGCTAATAGGTATTTGAACTCGTTAAAATTCATTCTACCTTTAGTCGGATCTGACATAAATTATGCTGACCTGCTCATCATTGAAGCCATAAGGTTAACTTATCCAAGCAAATATCATTTACTGAGGACAAGCAAAAAACCGTTGACAGGACATGTCTATGAATTTGGAGTAGAGGATAGTGAAGCAGCCGAAGGTATAGCTGCGCAGATTAGAAAGCAATTCACAGAAGGGGAGCTCATTGAATTACTAAAAGAATTATTTCCAGTAGTAGATAATGCATTCAATCCACGGCGCAATCAAAGTGTCTCTCAAGGTCCTTTGAAACGTGCGAAACGTGCAGCTTCGGTAGATTACTTCGATAGGTACTTCACCTACGGCATACCACCCGACGATGTGTCTGATACTCGTATCTTACAGATACTTGCACTAGGAGAAGCTTCGGCCATTTATTATGGCCTGAAAGAATTAATATCTGAAACAAACCATAATTCCGTAATAGATAAAATTAAGCAGTATTCTAAGGATGCTCATGATGGTCTGCAGCTCGCTATTGCTCTAACTATCTTGGTAAACGATCTTTCCGAGGCTAGGGCGGATGATTGGTTAAGGAGCCCTGTTGAACAGTCGGTAGATATAATAACCGATATCTGTCAAGCTATGCCCACTGGGAAGTCTGATTTTATTGATCGTGTGATCACCGAAATGAAAGATGCCGATCAACTCTCATTATTTATTCGAGATATTTTGCTCTATTCGAAGGACGATGCAGATGAACGATTACTGCAACCAGATGAACTTGATAATATTAAGACCAAGATTACTGAAAAAATCGATGAACTGAGTCGGCAGTCACCACCGCTCCATAAACGGAAACTGGCTTATATCGCACACTTATACAAATTCTGGGCAGATTTGGCTGGCGCTGAACGTGTTAAGTCATACATCTTAAAGTCACTTGATGATGCTGACGATGTAACAGACTTGATCACTCTCTATACGTCTAAATGGTATGGGAAAGGTCAGCCTCATCGAGGTGATCTAGATAAAAGTTCATACGATTATCTCGCATCTGTAATAAACCCTCGTCCTCTATACGATTTACTCCGTCAAAAATACTCAACGCAGGACATCACTGATTTTCCGATATTCGAGGACGGGATAAGTGTGCTCGGGAATGAATCATCGGACGAGTTCAAGAACACCCTAGCAAAGCAATTTATGTACATCTATGAAAAAGGCGACAGCGAATAGTGAAATCTAAAAGATGATTTCCGCAAGTTACTCCCATATTCAAAATCAAGCGCTTTATTCAATTCTCAAGACTTATCTGATCTATCCATACTGTAGTTCAGGAGTGCTACCCAGCGTTGCATTTCTTCAGTAAGCTCGTGCCAATTTCTTTTGATATGGGTCACCAAGAATAAGCACTATCGAAGAGACTCTCATTATAGGGTCTCTTTTGTTATTCTAATTCGATGAAGACAATCGCCGTAAGGCTACACGATGGACAAGATCTGCTTGAAGAGATACAGCAAATTGTCGCAGCGCATTATGTTCGAGCAGGAGTTATCTTATCTGCCGTCGGCAGTCTTAAAACATCAAAAATACGTGTCCCTGTTATCAATGGGAAAATTAGATATATCACTCCTACCAATCTAGAAATCGATAATCTGCACGGTACTGTATCGGTTAATGGGTGTCATTTACATATCTCTGTATCAGATGTTGACGGGACGGTCAGCGGCGGCCACTTAAGAAATGGATGTATCATCCGCACCACATGTGAATTGGTTATTGGTATATTAAATGACACTTCATTTAATCGTGAGCCGGATGATCAAACTGGCTTTGATGAACTCGTAGTATCTGCCTCCACCTAGCTGACTCATCAATCAATACCAACAATATAGGAGACATATGGTTCAAAACGAAATCGAAACAACATATCTCGCCACGGCATTGCCCGAAGGGCTTGAGCAAGCACCAAGCAAGGTTATCGTTGATACGTATTTCCCGGGTGATTCAGTCCACGCAAAGCTACGGATCCGACAAAAAGGTGAAACCTACACCCTGACAAAAAAGACTCTCGTCAATCCAGATGATGCCTCGACGCAGATTGAAGAGAACATCGAGCTAACGGCAGATGAATACGCTGCGCTTCGCCAGGGGAACGGCAAAACCGTTGCTAAAATACGGTACGAAATGCAGATTGGTCCTCACACCGCCGAAGTCGATGTTTTCACGGGCGATCTGAAAGGTCTCGTTTTGGTCGATTTCGAATTCGAGACGGTTGAGGCTCGTGATGCTTTCATCAAGCCTGACTTCTGTGGTCCAGATGTTACCCAAGAAGACTTTATCGCTGGCGGTGTCTTAGCGGGTAAATCCCTGTCGGATATCGAAGCCGACCTCGCTCGCTACGATTACACCGCATTGTAATTTCATGTCGGCAACAACGTAGGCTGTTTAAAAAAGCAAACAGCCCCCGAAACTTCGGTGGCTGTAGCCTGTAACGAAGCTTCGAGGGCTCGGACGTCAGCGGAGAGGTAGGCGGGTCCACCAGTCGCAGCCGTTCGGCGGTACGGACGAGTAGCCCCAGAAGGTGTCGTTCTCCTCGGTCGGTACGGCGGGAATGAGCCAGCCGATGGTGTCGGTGTGACCGAGATAGCTCGGGTGCTTGCCGTTGTCTGTCATCCGCGAGATGTCGACGTTAAACCTCTTTGTTGCGCAGTCTGCGCAGCTGAGTGCCTGGTTCTGGAGGAATGTCTGGTACTCGCGCCAAAGTTTGACGCCGGATTTCCCGCAGGTACCGCACACGTAGCTAGACGGTGTGGCAGACGACGAGTAGTCGACAAGTTCTGCCGGGTTAACGACATGAATGGTCATAACTCTCCTAGTTGCTATGGTCCGATGCCGAGTTTAAGGCAATATATAGATTATATCATGATTATGTGTATTTACAATAATCCATAGTAGAAAAGCACATCATATAGTCAAGTTGCTCGTAGCACATCAGCTGGCAAGTCGTATGTGATCATAATTTCGGGGCGCTGAATGGTACCATTCTTGAATTCATCGAGGCGAATTAACTTGCTCCAGTAAGTCTCTGCAAGCGCGGTCAGCACATGGTCATTTTTCTTCTCATGCATCGCCGCTTTCATCTCATCGTAGGTATCCAGATCTGATACGTAACATTTGGTTGGGTCGAGGTTCAGCTCGAGGACGGTTTGCTAGCTACGAGAAATGAAGTCCTTTAACGGCACGATACTGCCGTCCGTGATATCAACAATCGCATCATCGACGCACACATAGGCGTAGACGTTATCGTCGCGGCTGACGCCACGGTCTTTTAGCTCGGCAGGGCAGTGCGCGTCCAAAAACTCATCGGTCTTGATGATCGATTGGTCATCGCCTTTGTCACCGCGCGAGGTGCGTTTGAGACCATGCTTCAGGACATCTTCAGCTTTGTCAGAGGCTATTTCGTGGTAGGCAGTCATACTGCTTAGTAGTATAAAATATCGCGAATCGTCTTTGCAATACGGGCAGGTGATCATACCATGTTTTGATTTGAGCCGGAATCAATTAAACTGTGAGCAGTATATGTCGGTACAAACCAAAACCCTCAAACATCGTCTTTTCGGCTTACTGCCATTCGTCGTTTTCGCATCGGTTCTGTATGGCATCCATCTACTATTCGAGCGCTATCGATGGCAACTGCAGGTGTTAGTACTGAGCGATGTTAAACGCGATGAATTTTTTGCCGGCGTAGCAATAACGTTCCAAGACTTCATCACTCTGACGCTCGGCATCTTGGTCGAGGCACTGCCGTTTGTCATTTTGGGCGTCATGATATCGGTGCTGGTACAAACCTACGTCTCGACCGACTGGCTGGTCAAGTTACTGCCGAAGAACAAAGCGCTGCGCCAATTATGCGTCTCGTTTTTTGGTGTGCTGCTGCCGGTCTGCGAATGCGGTAACGTCCCGGTCGCCCGCACACTCATTATGAAGGGCTTCAGTGTCCGTGAGGCGATTACTTTTCTGCTGGCAGCCCCAAGCGTCAACATCATCACGTTCATCGTGACATGGGAAGCCTTTAGCTTTAATCATTCTATGGCGGTCGTGCGCGTCATCGGCACGATCATCATCGCCAATATCACGGCGTACCTTGTGACCCGCTTTATAAACAAGGACAAACTACTGACCGATCAGTTCGTCGCCACCTGCAAAGAGAATGATCACGCCCATCACGGACCTAGCCGCATGAGCAGCATGTTCCGCTCAGAAATGTGGCTGATCACCCGGCTACTGATCATCGGAGCGCTCATCGCGGCAGCGTCGCAGGTCTTTATTCCCCGCGAGGTCATCACGTCGATCGGATCTGACCCAATCTTGGCGGTCGTGGCGATGTTGGGACTGGCCTTCGTCATCTCGATCTGTTCCAGCGTCGATGCCTTCTTTGCTCTCGCGTACGTCAATACGTTTAGTCAGGGTGCTATCCTGGCGTTCTTACTCGCTGGGCCGATGGTCGACATCAAGATGATCGCACTGATGAAAACGACGTTCACGTACCGGGTACTGGCGGTCATCACGACCAGCGTATTTGTCATGTCACTGATGATGGGGATACTATTTACCTATGTCTGGTAGCATCTCGAAAAAGAATATTGTCACAAGCCTGGTACTGCTTGGCTTCTGTGTCTATATCAGCAAGCTGTACTTTCAGGGCGATATCACACTGTACATCCACCCGCGATACTCGATTTTCTCCATCGTCATGTGCCTGATTGCGATTTTCGCGCTGATTGCCGGACTGGTGTATGAACTAGGGAAGCGGCGCGGCACGATAAAAAAGCGGTTTTCGATCGGACCAATCGACTGCATCGTCGGTATCATGTTGGTGCTGGCCTTTGTGTTACCCGCCCAGACCCTATCGTCAAAAGCGATTTCAAACAAGACGGTAACCACGCCGACCTACGACGCCAGCGTAACCGGTGCTGATGCGCCTAGCGGCACGTGCCCAGACGCGTTGCCGCAAACAACCGAAGAATGGGTGTATCAGATCAGCCAGTACCCAATGAAATGTTACGAAGGGAAGCCAATCGAACTGAGTGGCTTTGTGTTCCTGTCACCCGACAAGCCGTTGCCTGACGAAATGTTCTACCTCGGACGACTGGCGATGTCCTGCTGCGTGATTGACGCGAGGCCATTCGCTTTGCCCGTGAAGGCAACGACGAGCGAGCCGTACGCGACCGATACCTGGCTGCAAGTCAACGGCAAACTGGAAATCGTGGAGATCAACGGCTCACCGCAGCTCGTCATCGCGCCATCGAAGGTCAAGAAAATCGATGCACCGAGCAACCCGTACGAGTTTATTACTACATCGTCGGCGGGCTCAGTTCAGCAGACGCAGCCAAAACTAGCTCCCTGATAGAGCAAGTGCCAGTGCGCACTCCTGGCAGGTACCGGATAGTTCAACGTGATGCGATTCGATATTCAGCCCTACTTCGTCTTCGAGGCGATGCAGGGCTGTTTCGAGCGCCGGGCTATCAAACTCTTTGACTGAACCACATTTACGGCACACGAAATGATGGTGGTGGGCCTGAAACAGATCGCCTAGTTCGATCATTTTTTGGCCTTGGGTGATAATTTCGTTTAGGATGCCGAGCTCTCGAAACAACGTGATATTGCGGTAGACCGTCGATGCATTGATCGAAGCTTCGCCCAGTAAACCCACCAGCCGCGGCAACGTCAGCGGACTATAGCGTTCGAGCGTATGAAAAATCGCTATACGCGACGAACTGACACGTTCATTATTCGCCCTGAGCAACTGCTTGAAAGTTTTTTCTTGTTCCATTACCTCGATTATATGCATAAATTGTTGCATATGCAATTTATTTGCATATGTGTCTGCCACTTGCTTACATAGGTACATTGATCATAAGAAAGGAACCTACATGAAAGTAGCATTCGTTGGAAAGGGCGGTAGCGGCAAAAGTACCGTGGCGGCGTTATTTATCCGCCACTTGTTAGCGCAAAATCAGAACGTCTTGGCAGTCGATGCCGACATCAATCAGCACCTGGCTGAGCTCATCGGGGCGTCGATGGACCAGACGCTCGCACTCGCCAAGGGCACGTCACCACGGCGCATCCGGACGCATTTAGCCGGCACAAACCAGCGCATCGTTGACCCAGCTTCGATGGTAAAGACGACGCCGCCAGGTACTGGTTCGCGTCTCGTCCGAATTGATGACAAAGACGAGATTTTATCCCATTTCGCACGGAAATTCAGCCCGCACGGTTATTTCATGCACGTCGGCACGTACGACGAAGACGGCATTGGTACAAGTTGTTACCATACCAGCCTGGCCGTACTCGAAAACGTTCTCTCGCACGCTGACACAGCAGATGACGAATGGATCGTGACGGACATGGTGGCGGGCACCGATGCATTCGCGGGCGCACTCTACCTGATGTTTGACGTCATATTTATTGTGGTTGAACCGACGCCAGAATCAATTGGGGTCTACCAGCAGTTTGCAAAGCTTGCCGACACTGGTGGCGTCGCTGAGCGAGTCGTGGTCGTCGGCAATAAAGTCATTGATGAAGACGACAAAGCGTATATCAAAGCCGCGACTGGTGATCAGCTTGTTGGTATGATCGCGCACAGTGACACCCTTCGCAAACAACGGCAAAAAGGAGCCCCGATCGATACAATCGATGAAGGTACCGAGGTGTTCATGCAGCAGATCATGCAGCAGGCTCGAACGCAGCAGCTCAATAAAAACGAGCAGTTGAAGCGGTTACACGAACTTCACCGGCACTTTGCATCACAGCCTTTCACGATCAAGAAATATGGTGATTTGACCGGGCAGATCGACGAGAGCTTCAAATTTGCCGACGGAGCACCGCGATGAAAAAAGCGATCGTTGTTATTACTGGCGCAAAATTCGCCGAAGCCAAGCGGACATTTACCGCTGGCCAGTACACTAAGTACTTCGAGTTCGACGGAAAAACATACAAGATGAATGCCGGGGCGGGGAGTGCCTATCAGCTTCATGAGGACTACGAGTTGATCGTACACGGCTATAACCAGACTGACGGCGACCGGCTCGCCAAGCTTGGGCTGGTCGCGCCAGAGCGGTACCACGCGTTTAGCTTGCTCGATAAGTCACAGGTCAAAGAGTTTGTCGGCCGTATCGCCGAATTAAAACAAGAATCAGGACTGCCGGTCCACGTCGTTCACTACGGGGCGGCGTCTGAGACGAACGTCGTCATGCCACACGGCAATAGCTTGCGACATACATTCTGGGAGGCGCCAGGCAATGCAATCCGCGACCTGGTTGCCAATAACTGCGAGACACTGATGAACCTGATGCAGGAAATGAAACGTCAGCAGATATTCGAGGACCAGGCAATGACGAAAGTCGTCGTCGTCACCGCAGCTGCAGCGGTGCGGGCAAAAGCGATGCTCGGACTGGATTCGGCGCAGAAGGGCGCGGGGCATAATCTGCTGCGCTCAATGGCACTCGAACTAGCCCACGAACAGATTTACATCACCGAAGTTATGCCCGGCAGTACGGACGGCGGCTACTACGACAACGATCACACGCTTGAACTATCGCTACGGGTATCCAAAAGCTACGGTTTTGACTACGACGCACGAACAATCCCGGTATTTTCGGCCCTCCAAATCGGCGAGTCGGTGAAGTACGTCATGGATACGAATTGCAATGTCAGAGAAGTTGTTCTGCTGCCCTATGGCCAACACCCTCATGTCGGCGCCTAACTAAGGGCAGTAGGACGCTACAAATAAGAGCTCCGTGACGTATGCAACCGACAAAAATAAAATCGCCCGGCAGACGACCGGGCGATTTTATGGCGAACAAAGATTAGGGAAGTCGACAGTCTACACCAATTGTAACGAGACTAAGGCCGAGCAGCTCAGCGTCGGTGCAGACTCTGAGTGGTTCAGCCGCGGGTGGTGTACCAACCGGCGGCGGTGTAATCACAACCGGCGGGATAACCGGAGGCTCGTCGCCTGTAGTGCCACCAGTGCCGCCATTTCCACCACCGTTACCAGGGTCTCCAGCGCCCGCACCGCCGCCAGGTGTTACTACGCCAGTACCAATGTCACCGCCAGATGGGGTGCCTGGATCAGTCACAGCAGGAAGTGGGTTGGGTGGGGTAGGAGCCGACGGCTGCTCCGATCCGCCGCCTTGGCCTGGAGTCGTTGGCGTAACAGCGGCAATATCGCCACCGGCCGGAACAACCGCAACCGCTACGCCACTACTGGCAACGGCGATCGTTGAAGCTGCCGAGCGCATTGCTGGCATAGAAGAGGTTGCCACGATACGCGACTGTGATGGCCACGCACTTTCGTCAGATGTATCAACGGTAACGGTAGCCTCGTCGGCGTTGCTGCTTTCAACAGTCACACTGCCCGGGCTGGCCGAACTGACCGTTTGGGCAGTTCGTTCTGGATCGAAAATAACGCTCGCGACATCAAGTTGACTCGTCACATAGCTAGCAGCACCCATGAGACCGATGGCGAATGCTAATGAACCGGCCGAGATGCCGCTCACTACTTTGCTTGGTTTATCGATTTGTAACATGGAACCTCCTAAGGTGTAACCGAAGGATAGCATGTTAAAAAACTATATCAAGTGATATTTTTTACACTTTGTAAAGGCTAGTGGTTACTTTAGAAGATTCGACCAGCAAAGAACTTATACACCAGCAGGCCAGCGCCAAGGAAGGCTAGGGTCAGCTGGATACTGGTTGGAAAGTCATTAATGCCGACCAATGTCAGTACGAGCCATATGATGGCCCAGAATAATAAGCCGATAGCGAGGGTTAGTAAGGTAAGACGAACGTAACGATTTTCGAATAGTTGCATATGGTTAGTATAGTAGTCGGTTCAAAGCGTATTGCCAAGCCGGTAAGGTTGCCAGTAGTATAAGCGCATGCATAACACCCAACTTGTTCTTGTCGTCGACGATGACCCTGTCCTATCTGGTTCGATGGCCGACGCGCTTATCGACGCTGGGTACGACGTCGAAACGGCAGCTGACGGGCAAGCCGGGTTAACGATCGCCCTCGACAAGCATCCTGGCCTGATTTTCCTAGATTACGATATGCCAATCATGAATGGCATCGATATGCTGTCTCGGCTGAGAGCAGACGAATGGGGTCAGCGCGCGCAGATTATATTTGCGACCAACAGCTACGATGTCGCTGTCATCAACGCTGTCATGGCGCAAGGCGTCAAAGATTACATGCTTAAATCGGATACTTCCCTCGAACAGATCGTTGAACTTGCCCGCAGCCGTCTTGTCAGCCCATAGATACGTCAATCACGATGCCAAAAACAAACACTCAGCAAAACCACCCGCCAACCACACTCCTTAGCGACGTACCCGGAATGATCGTCTCGACCCGCATCAAAGTGGTCGCGACACTGGCACTGGCGGTCATTCTGGGGGTCATCAGCGTGATGGTCGTACGGGCACAGTATGTCGACTCGCTCCTTGTACGGCTCGAAACGATGTCCACGATGCTCAACGCGGACCACGTCAAGTCATTAAAAGTGAATGACGAAGCGGCCGACAGCAACGAAGCTCGCCTAAAAGCCCAACTGCATGCGGCGCGAGGCGTCAACGATCAGGCGCGTTTTCTTTATTTGATGGACACGTCGTCTACCGGCGATGTCTATTTTCTGGTTGATTCGGAGCCGGTTGATTCAGATGATTATTCAGCGCGCGGCGAGGCGTTCCCAGAGGCAAGCGAAGCGCTCAAGTCATCGTTTTATAACAGTCAGTCGTTTGTCGAGGGACCGATCAAGGACCGCTGGGGTAGTTGGTTATCAGCCATTGTGCCCGTGTTCGATGAACAAAAGCAGCAGATCGCTATCATCGGTATGGATGTGCCGGCTGGGACCTATTATTCGCTTCTGAGCGTCGCCGCGGCGTTTCCGCTGCTTGGTGGGATCCTGCTTGCGCTACTGTTCGTGCTGTTTGACCGTCTGCGCCGAAAACGACAAGAAGTTATCCGTCTGCGCTCAGAACTTGTTTCCATCGCCTCGCATGAACTGCGGACACCACTCACTGGTATCCGGTGGGGCACCGAGTCACTCATCGGGCAAAAACTCACCCACAAGCAGCACCAAACTGTCAGCTCGATCTATGACAGTACGATCCGTCTGCAAGAGTCGATCGAAGATATTTTGCAGCTCGCCAATTCGCAAGCTGGGCGCAATCTGACACTCGTGAAGACGACGACCGATATGACGCGACTCATCGAAGGCGTCTTTGCCGTTCAAAAGCTTCCGGCAGCCCAAAAAAATGTCTCACTTGAATTTCGTCCAGGCTGGCCGAAGCAGCTGATGATTGATTGTGACACCCAGCGCATGAAGCGCGTCGTCAATAACCTGGTCAGTAACGCCGTTAAATATACCGGGCCGGGGACCGTCGTCCGGATCGGCTACGAGCGTGTCGATCAGTTTCACGTCTTTTCGATTCACGATCAAGGGATCGGCATTCCAGCTGACGAGCAAGAGAAAGTCTTCGAAGGTTTCTACCGCGCCAGTAACGCCCGACAAGCCGAGGCAAGCGGTACCGGCATGGGGTTGTTCATGTCCAGAGCGACGATCGATCAGCACGGCGGCAAGCTCTGGCTGGAATCGAAGCAGGACAAAGGGACGACCGTTTACTTCCGTTTGCCATAGTTGACGCATCGGTAACTGACATTTCACCGCCAAATCGACCGAAAACAAGACTTACGCGAACCGTCATCGGCACCGTATAGTAAGTATCAGTCATGAGGGTACTTGTCGCCGGTTCGCCGGTATCATTTCCACCCCCAGGCTTACAATCGGCATACCCATGCCACACACTTGTTACCACCGCCAGTAATGTCCGACGACTTGAACGATCGTTAGGCAGGCGAGTAGCACCACCTCCACCATCCGTTCACTGACCAGCATGTTCTGCGCGTAGGGTCAGTCTTTTTTAATCCCTAACTACTCAGGAGAGTGTGTCATGAAAACCGTTATCCGACAGCCTATCACCGTCAGCAGTGTCAGCTTTGGCAAAGACTTCGCCGAAGTACCGCGCCGCATCGAATTCGACGGCCGTACCATCAATTTCGTCGACATGGGCCTACGTTACTGCATCCGCCGCGGCGAGCAAGTCACTCGGCTATTCGATCTCAGCGATGGCCAGTCGCTCTTCCGGCTTCGACAGGACAGCATCAGCCGCGATTGGAGCCTACTGAGCATCACGAGTTAAGCCGTGGCAAAAGCGCGCCTGCCGCCGCCGGAAAACCGGGGGCGGTTTGCTATACTACCGATGTAAGCATAAACGGAAACTAACAACATAGCATTACCAACCAACGGCATGACGGATTGGTACCGAAAACTGAGCGTTGTCTCGGCATTCTCAAGTGCCGTCGTCGTCAGTTTGTGGCTGCTAAGTACGTTCGTTGTCCACGAAGCCGCCTTACGCCCACTGCTTGCCTCGACGCCCGCCATCATCATGATTGCGATCGCGCTGGTCATCAGCGTTGTTTTGTTATTGATGCAACGACAACCCTCGTGGCTGGTCGCAAGTTTGGTCGTTTTGCTAGGCGCAGGAATGTTGCTCGCCAGCGCCAGCACCGGCACGATCAGTTCGCCCTACATGGCCCTCTGGGTAGTGGTCGGGGTGGGCACGGCCGTTGCCGGTATCATTTCGTGGACGCTGCTGCTACTGGCAGCCACGGTGTACGTCGGGTATATGTATGCCTACCAGCCACTGAGCGGGCTTGAGTGGATTGTATTGATGGTACTGCTGTATGCACCGCTCGTTGCCGCCGCGACGTCATGGCGGCTACGCGCCCGCGATCACCGCAAGACCAACCAAGCCGTCACGCAGCTGACTCGTGAGCTCAGTCAGGAATCAACCAAATCTGACATCATTGTCAACGCCATCGCCGACGGGGTCATCCTAGTGGATCAAACTGGCATCATCAAACTGATCAACCCGGCAGCTGAGCAGATCGTCGGCTGGGGCAGAGAAGACGCCCTCAACCTTGATTATCGATCTGTCCTCAAAATCGTCGACAACAAAGATCAACTACTCGAAGGTGACGCGGACCCCGTCCAGCACTGCCTAAAAAGTGGCACCAGCGTCATCACCGACAAGCATGGCCTCCGAACCGTCTCCGGCAAACAGTTGCTGGCATCAATCATGGTCTCACCGCTCGGTAGTACCGGCGAAGGGGCCATCATTGTCTTTCGTGACATTACGATGCAACGAGCCGAAGAACGCGAGCAAGTCGAGTTTATCAGCACCGCCAGTCACGAAATGCGCACCCCAGTCGCTGCCATCGAAGGGTACCTTGGGTTGGCGCTCAACCCGGCGACCGCTTCCGTTGATGAAAAAGCGCGTGCCTACATCACAAAAGCGCATGAATCCGCCACGCACTTGGGCCGGTTATTTCAGGATTTGCTCGACATCAGCCGACTCGAAGATGGCCGCATGGCAAGCCACCCCGCAACCATCGATCTCACCGCCTACGCCATGCGTTTGATCGAAGAATTCCAGCCCCAGGCTGCTGCCAAGGGCCTGACGTTAACCTACGGCCCAAGTGCAGCGGCGGCGACAACCGGCTCAATCAGCCCGATTTACTATGCCAACGTCGACCCTGATCATCTACATGAGATCATGGCTAATCTGCTGACAAACGCCATCAAGTACACCAAGGCCGGTGCCGTCAGACTAGACCTCACGGGCGACGAAGATCACGTCTTTTTGTCAGTCACGGACTCGGGAATCGGTATCTCGGCCGAAGATTTACCGCATTTATTCCAGAAATTTTACCGGGTCGACAACAGCGACACCCGGGAAGTCGGCGGCACTGGGCTCGGTTTGTACCTCGCGCGACGGCTCGTCGAGGCCATGGGCGGTCGTTTGAGCGTGCAAAGCACCTACGGCGCCGGCAGCACCTTCAGTGTAGATTTGCCCCGGGCCAGCGAGCCTGCAGCCGCGCAGGCAGCCCAAGTTGCTGCGGCGGCTGGAACGCCGCTCGCATAGAAACCTATAGCATTTTTTGAATTACCATTTATAGTAGTAGTCAATATGGCAAAAACAAGAATCATGCTTGTCGAAGACGACAAGTCACTACGCGAAATTTACGGGGTACGATTATTTGCCGAAGGCTATGACATCGTCAGCGCCGGCGACGGCGAAGAAGCGCTCGCCATGGCGATCAAGGAACGACCACAGTTGATCGTGACTGACGTCATGATGCCAAAGATCAGTGGCTTCGATATGCTCGACATTCTCCGCTCGACGACCGAAACGAAAAACATCAAGGTCATCATGATGACCGCGCTTAGCTCTGAAGAGCAACGCGTGCGCGGTGAATCGCTTGGCGCCGACCGCTACCTGGTGAAAAGCCAGGTCGGTATCGAAGATGTCGTCCGCGTCGTCCACGAAGTCCTCGAAGACGCTCCTGGTGCGAGCGCCAACGCCCCAGCCCCGGTCAGCCCACAAGCTCCAGCACCGGTCACTCCGATCGGTCCCGTGCGACCACCGGCTGCGCCAATCGCCACCCCAAACCCAGCACCACATACGACGCCTCCTGCACCCGTCGTCCAAGCCGCTCCACAACCGTTCATTCCTCCGGCACCGGTCGCCCCTCAGCACACCGCTATAAGCCAGCCCCCGGCAGCTGCACCAACACCGACTACTTCGGCACCACAGGGCCAGACCCAGCCTGGCTCAATCAAGACACGTATTATCCAGCCGTTAAACGATCCCAACGCCCAGCAGGTTGATATGAAGCAGCTTCTCGACCAAGAACTCGCCAAAGAAGCTGGGCTTAGCAGCGATGAAGTCCCGACCGTCAAGACATCCGAACAAGAGCGCCAGCAGCTCGAAGCAGAGCTCGCTAAGTTTGAAGTCAGCACCGCCCCGGACATTACGGCCGAGCCAAGCCTCAACTTGTCGCCGTCGCCCCAGCAACAAGATCGGTCAGCAGCTCCACCTCCACCGCCGCCCCCACCCGGGGCACCGACGGCCTAGACTGCTATACTGCCAGGCATGGAACCTGGCAGTATTCGTATCAATAAGGCTTTGGCACACGGCACCGGTATGAGCCGGCGCGAGGCCGATGCAGCCGTCGAAGCGGGCCGTGTCACCGTTAATGGCAGCGTAGCCGTCATGGGGCAGCACGTACGCCCAAGCGACGTCGTTTCACTTGATGGGCGGCCAGTCACGGCAGTAAACTATCAATATATCGTCTTCAATAAGTCGGTCGGTTATGTTTGTTCGCGCCGTGCCCAGGGCGATCACCCGACGATTTACGACGTCCTACCAGAAGCGTACCGCCCGCTCAAGCCGGTCGGACGGCTCGATCGCGACAGCTCAGGCCTGCTGCTCCTGACTGACGACGGCGATTTCGCCCACCGCATGACGCATCCGAAATTTGCCAAACGAAAACTCTACGAAGTGACGCTTGACCATGACTTGGCACCACTGCACCAGCAGATGATTGCTGATCACGGCGTGCTGCTCGAAGACGGCGGGAGCAAATTAGGTCTCGAACGACTGTCAGACGACCACCGCCGCACGTGGTACGTTACGATGCACGAAGGCCGCAACCGACAAATCCGCCGGACCTTCGCCGCACTCGGCTATACCGTCACCGTGTTACACCGAACTGAATTTGGCGGCTACCGTTTAGACGACCTCAAGGCAGGCACCTCCCTCGCCGTCGCTAAACTTTGATACCGTCCAACGTCTGGACAAAAAAATACCCAGCTGACCGGGTTGTACTATCTCTTAATTATAGCACTACCTAAACGTATTGTCAATACTCACCACTGTTGCTATACTAGAAGGAATGTCTAAATTACCATATGTCGCCATCGTCGGTCGCACTAACGCCGGCAAGAGCAGCCTGTTTAACCGTTTGTACGGCACGCAGGAGGCCATTGTAGCCCGTGAAGCCGGCACGACGCGTGACAATGTCGTCCGCAAGCTGCACTACGATACGGGCGCGCTCTGGCTGATCGATACGGCGGGGTTGAAACCAGCCGAAGATGAGTTTGAAGCTTCGATCCAAGAACAAATCTACGAAGCCAGCGAACTGGCCAACGTTATCGTCATGGTCGTCGACGGCACCGAGTACCCAGGTGACGAAGAGCGCCGCGTCGCCAAGACGGCGTTACGGTCAAAAAAACCGGTCGTACTGGTCATCAACAAGACCGACTTACGTGGCGCGCTACCAAACGATGAATTCATGCGCCTCGGTATCCGCGCCATCATCCGCACCAGTGCTGAACACAATGTCGGCACCGAAGCGCTGCTCGGGCACATCATTTCACAACTACCTACTGTCCGTGACGACGATGAGCAAGACGACGTCCTTCGATTAGCTCTCATCGGTCGACCGAACGTCGGCAAAAGTCGCTTGTTCAACACGCTCGCTGGCAAGCAACAGGCGATCGTCGCTAACGTCGCCGGCACGACGCGTGACGTCAACCGCATCACCATTCGCTACCACGGCCGTGACGTCGAACTACTCGATACTGCCGGTGTCCGGCGCCCGGGCAGGCAAGAAGTCGGCATCGAGAAATTCTCGGTTCTGCGCACCCTCGCCGCCGTTGATGAAGCCGATGTCTGCCTGCTGTTGATGGACGTCAACGAACTCAGCACCGCGCTCGACCAAAAACTGGCCGGACTCATCAAAGAAGCCGGCAAAGGTCTGATTATCGTCGTCAGCAAATGGGACAGCGTCGAAGGCAAGGACGCTTACACCCGCGATGCGCTCGCGCCAACCATCGTCCGCAATTTCGCCTTCGTGCCGTGGGCGCAGCTCATCTTTACCAGCGCCGAAACCGGCCAGAACGTCACCAAGCTGTTCGACCTGGCCATGGACATCGACCTCGAACGCCAACGTAAGATCAAGACCTCTGAGCTCAACCGTATCTTGCAGGCCTGTGTCACCAAACATCCGCCAGCCGGGCTCAAGAACACGCTGCCCAAACTGCGCTACATGGTCCAGACCGACGTCCGACCGCCATGGTTCGTCATTTATGGCTCTAATCTACGACACCTGCACTGGTCATACAAACGCTACCTGGAACGCAGTGTCCGCGAAGGCCACGGCTTTACCGGCACGCCAATTAACTTTAGCTTCCGCGATGAAAAGCAGATCAAAGCTAACAAACAGCGTATCGCCGAAGGTAAAGAGCCGCTCACCAAAGCCAATCGTCTCAAACGCGAAGCCGAAGCCGCCGCGGCCGCCGACCTCCCCGAATAATATTCCTACATAAGGAAAAAGCCCCGCGCCACAAGGGAGCGAGCCTCTACCTTGTAGCCGGGGCTACGAATTTTGAATTACCGAAAGCCTTCTAAGAGATGTTCACAATATGAGCAGTAGTCGTGTCTTGACTCCGCTACTGTCGAGTATGTATATCTCGTCACCAGCACATTCCGCTGCGCTTAGTTTCTCTAGCAGGCTGAGCGCTGTGTTTGTAGTAGCCGTCTTGTTTAAGCCATAACGATCCATTATCTTCTTCAGGTTATCGGCGTTTTTTATGAAAGGTCGACAACAAGCCTTTCTGGCTGACCCATGAACGCTCCTTGTAAAAGGTATGGTATGTTCGGGTGGACTTACAATACTATATTTGGTATATAATGTCAATATCTTATACTAATTTAATATGAAACTGATCATCGGCCTTGGCAACCCAGAAACACGCTATGACGGCACGCGCCATAATGTCGGCTTCGCGACGCTCGATCGCTTTGCGGCGGCCCATGACGCGACGTTTGCGCACAAAGATAAATTCAAAGCTGACATCGCCGAGCTAATAGAGCGGGGCGATAAAGTACTGCTCGCCAAACCTGACACGTTCTATAACAACAGTGGTGAAGCCGTCCGTTTGCTGGCAGACTTCTATAAGATTGAGCCAGACGACATCTTGATCGTGCATGATGAACTTGCGCTGCCTCTTGGCACCGTTCGCAGTCGCATCGGTGGCAGCGACGCTGGCAATAACGGGGTTAAATCAGTTACTGCGCATGTCGGGCCTGATACGGCACGTATTCGCATCGGCGTCAGCAATGATACCAGGTCGCAGCAAGGGGACGTTGACTTTGTCCTCGGCAAGTTCTCGCAGGACGAAACGAAAATGTTGGCAGATAAAGCCGAACCGATCGAACAACTAATCGATGCTTTCATCGCGGATGATTTCGAACCGACGACACACTCTTAGATTACTAAGCCTATATTGACTTTTATATATTATTACGTCATGATATACATAATTTCGATGAGTGATGAAGTGCATCCAGACTGCCCATGCCGCTCCGAAATAGGAGCATTCAGAGAAAGTGTGACGAAATGGCTGCAAGCGGAAACAAGCATGAAGTCATAGCTAAGACCCTCGTTGACCTCAGACGAGCTCATGGCAGCATACAATGGGGTAAGGTGATCGAGTTCTTGGTTGCGAACGGCCGCTATTACAACTACCGCTCGTTCGAAATCACCGACATCTACGGCAGGCAGAAGTTTCACCTGCTTGCTAACGGACAGCTCGGCCAAGGCCACCCCTCGAAACCTTGTAAGATCGTCAATTTGAGCGATCTTCCTACCAGCACTTTGGAAGCAATTTCAAAAGCGCTCAGAACACTCTGACCGCTCCGCACCACCCCCGGTTTTACGACCGGGGGTATCTTTTTGTCGCTGTACTCACAAACGGCCCCGGCAATCTGTCGGGGCCATTCTTATCCCGAGCCTCGACGATCGACTAAAAGCTAGTGATAAATCGCTTATGCTTTTGATTTGCCTATAGCCGAATTAGACTAAACACCATGAACGACGCAGAGAAATTCGAGGTGCTGCTGGTACAGATCGAGGTCATGAAGCTCAAAATCGCTGAAAACAACAGCGTGCATGACACGATGATGAACCGCATCTACACGCTGCTGGCGGCCGAACTCGCGATTATCAGCCTGGTGGTATCGGATATCTTGCGGATCCCGGCACCGACAACCATCGCTGGAAATATCTTCTTTTACGGAGCAGTCACTTTTATGATTTTATCGGGCGGGTTACTACTGTACTCGTACCGGCCCAAAGACAATTGGCCGTCGCCAATGGGCGAGCACGAGGTCGAATTGATGAACAGCGCCGACACACCATATGGAGCCATGAAAATCCTGTATCAAGATTATCGCCTGTGCTACAAACTGGGGCAGAACATCATCACCCCGATCGCCCGTATGCTCAGCGCCGCCTTGTTCCTATTCATCATCAGCGTTATAATTTTAATAGTACTTAAGTTTGGAGGTTGAATATGAAAATGCCAGACTATACCATCCGTAGCGTCTAATCATTCGCTGCACGTAAATCTAAAATTTCCTGAATTTACTTCAGGAAATTTTTGTTAACTGGAGGAAAAAGCCCAGCCCGACAAAACATAGTTTTGCCGGCGCGATCCGGGGTCCCCGCGAATTCACATTCGTGGGGTTGGGTAGGAAAAAACCAGGGGTTTTGTCCTATGGTACGAGCCTGCGAGTATATAGCCTCACGCAGAGAAGATTATTTTCTATAGGTGCCGATCTTCTCTGGTTCAGCATATGTTTTCACTGACCGTTCAAACATCAAAAAGCGCCGCATAGTAAGGGTGGGCATTACTATACGGCGCCGTTCGACCCTTCAACCCACCCGGGCATACATTGCGAAGCGCTACATGTGTATTGATGTACGCACAGTGCGCCCGAACCGAAGTTCGGTACTTTCATACTCGCTCTACATGGTCCGCCTGAAAAATCGGGTCCTCACCTCACACATAAATAGGCTAAGCAAGGGGTTAAAGGGGTTAGTATGCACGTGACTCTATAGCGTCTAACAAGGGAGGGTAGAAACTTGCCAAACAGAGTGCACGCACACTCTAACTTACGTTAGAATTGGGGGTATAAGGTGCGGTAGACTCGGCATGCGAGTTAACCGTAATCTATAGTAGCACTTAGTTAACATAAAGTCAATAGTTTTCTAACACTTTTATATATGAAAATCAATAGCATAAGCGCTAAAGCGGCTGATTACCCAGACCGACTTCGCTCTATCCCTGATAGTCCAGGGCAAATTTACGTGCTTGGGCACATGCCTGACTACCGCGTTGGCGTCGCGATCGTTGGAACGCGCAAGCCCACTGCCTATGGGCGGCAGGTGACAAGCGCGATTGCCGAGCAGCTGGCCGAACGAGGCGCCGTCGTCGTCAGTGGGCTGGCCTATGGGGTTGATGCCATTGCTCACGAGGCCGTCGTAAAAGCAGGCGGACGTGGAATCGCGGTGTTAGCGGGCGGCGTCGATAAGATCTATCCGTCGGGCCACCACGACCTCGCAGCGCGCTTGCTGGACACTGGCGGAGCCGTCCTCAGCGATCAACCGCCTGGGACGCCACATATGCAGCATTTGTTTCTGGCGCGAAACCGCTTGGTCAGCGGGTTAAGTGACGCGATCGTCGTCACCGAAGCTGGACTTCGCAGTGGCACCATGAACACTGTTAGGCACGCTCTGGAGCAGGGCAGAGACGTCTACGCCGTGCCTGGGCCTATCACCAGCCCGATGAGCGCCGGCACCAACGCCCTCATTGGGCAGGGAGCGACCCCAATCACCGATATCGAGCTGTTCGTGAATGACCTATTACCAAAATCCAGCCCGAAACAAGCCGCCTTGCTGGCGCAGACCGAGCACGAGCAAGTAGTGATTGATTTACTTCAGGCCGGTGTCAGCGACGGCGATGAGTTGTCCGCGAATAGCAAACTGGCCACGGCCGAGTTTATGACGGCCATGACCATGCTTGAGATCCGTGGGGTGATTAGACCGCTAGGTGGTAATCACTGGGGACTGTAAGGTTTGCTGCAGACTTGATCGCAGCTAAGTTATCTTTGGCGATGTCTGCGTATGCCAGCGCCACAATTGGAACGGCGATATCATGAGCCGTCTCTTCAGAGATTTTGTATTTAGCAAAGCTATCGGCTAGGGTGTCTATCATCTTGAACTCGGCAAGAGTAAGATCTATCCCCTCATCTTCTGCGACATCGAATTCTCGAGCCATCCACTGCCGAACCGCACCAATGGCGTCGATTGGGAGTTCTTCGTGACTGAGCCGGGTCGTAAAGTAAGCTTCGACGGCTTTAGCGGCAGGTTCATCCTGTATCCTGAAAGAGAACAACCGAACTGCTTCGTCATTGTATGAGTCGACGGCACGTTCTGCTTCGGACAGATCATCAGTATCAAAGCCAGTTTCGGCAAGACTACGGACACTCTCGAGGACTGCGCCGCCACGTTCGATGATTGGCTCGACACCAGGCACCTCAGCGGTTTCATTTGCTTCAGGTAGCTCGACAGTATCGATCTGTAGGGGCACGGCCGCTTCAACGTCATCAACAACCGGAACAGTCTCGGGGCGAAGTGAGGTGTAACTCATCGAGTTGACTGTGCGCTCGGGGTTGGCAACGCCAGGGACTTCGAAAGGATTCTCGTATGCAGGTGTAATGACGACGGGGCGATCAGCTGCAGTACTCGTCGACATCATAAACTCACCATTTTCGATCCTTCGGCGCCGCTCGATCTCATCACGGAGCGAGAGCTCTGATGACCTGCGACCAAAATCTGCGTATGCTACTTCTGACATATACGTCCTCCCACGAACTGTTTATCTTTTTCTATTATACACCATAATGTACGTTTTGTCAATTCTTATGTTTAATAAGTGTGAAATATCTTACATAAAGTATCTGTACATATAGTGCGCTTATGACTAGTCTCAGTCAAGCGCTGTTAAAATTTCCATTTGCAAATCCTGGCAGATACCGTAGCATAGGCAATTGACCGCCGCGTCGAGCATAAAGAGTATCGATGAGAAAAAACCGTCTGGTTCGATCCATCACCCAACTATATGAGTAAAAATTTAGTCATCGTCGAGTCGCCAGCGAAGGCCAAAACCATCCAGAAGTATCTTGGTGGAGATTTTTTAGTGCGCTCGAGCATCGGTCATATTAGAAGTATCGTCAAGAAATCGAAAGACGGCACACCACCGATCGATGTCCAAAACGAGTTCAAGACGCAGTACGAAGTTGACCCCGACAAGAAGAAGATCATCACCGAGCTGAAAAAAGAAGCCAAATCTGCCGATACCATCTGGCTCGCAACGGACGAAGACCGCGAAGGGGAGGCGATTGCCTGGCATTTATGTGAGGTATTAAAGCTCGATCCGACCACTACTAACCGAATCGTTTTCCATGAAATTACCAAACCGGCGATTGAAGCGGCCATCAAGAGCCCTCGTACCGTTGATATGCACCTCGTCCAGGCACAACAGGCCCGTCAGATTCTGGACCGTCTGGTCGGCTTCGAACTTAGCCCGGTCGTCTGGCAAAAAGTGCCTGGCGGCAAATCGGCTGGCCGCGTCCAGAGCCCGGCGGTTCGGTTACTCGTCGAACGGGAACGCGAAATCCGCGCCTTTGAGGGATCGTACCAGTTCAAGGTGACTGCGACGTTCACCCACCAGGGGGACATCGTCAAAGCTGAGTTACCGAAACGGTTCGACAGCGAAGACGACGCCAAAGTTTTCCTCGAGAGTCTGCACGGGGCTGATTTTTCTGTCAGCGACGTTACGACCAGCCCGAGCACCCGCAACCCAGGCCCTCCCTTTACCACCAGTTCACTCCAGCAAGAAGCCAACTCGCGACTTGGCTTTGGTAGCAAAGCGACCATGAGCAGCGCACAGCGGCTCTACCAAGACGGTAAGATCACTTACATGCGTACCGACTCGTTCAACCTGAGCGACCAGGCCATCGGGGCAGCTGCCACATATATAAAGAGTGCTTTTGGGGACAATTACTCCAACACGCGCAAGTTCAAGACCAAAAACGCCAGTGCACAAGAAGCCCACGAAGCGATCCGTCCAACTGATATGTCCCTTGAGGTCGCTTCGGGCGACAGTTACGACCAGAAATTATACGATTTGATCCGCCGCCGCACGCTGGCCAGCCAAATGGCCGCTGCGAAACTCGAAAAGACAACCGTTACGATTACCGTCTCAAGCCGCAAAGAATTGTTTGAGGCCAAGGGTGAGGTCGTACTATTTGACGGCTACATGAAGGTCTACGGTGGCGGTAAGAAAGAACCGGATATTTTACCTGCCATGAGCAGTGGGGACATATTAAAGCTCAACGAAGCCATTGCCCGGCAGACCTTCGCTCGACCACCAGCCCGCTATACCGAAGGTTCACTGGTCAAGAAACTCGAAGAGCTTGGCATTGGCCGCCCAAGTACCTACGCGACAATTATCGACACTATCCAGACCCGCGGCTACGTCGAGCGCGGTGAAGGCGAGGGGACTGAACGCGATGTGGTTGTACTTTCGTTTGCGTCAGCCGACCCTGGCAGCAACTCTTTTTCAGAAGACTCTGCCTTACTGGCAGAGCGAGGCAAGACAAGTCAGCCGTTGGCGCCGAGCGAGTCTTCTGAAAAAGACGTTGATGACGCGGGCGGATTACCTAGCAACAGCAGGTACGTACGGCGTGAGATCATCCAGGAAAAAACCGGTGCCGACCGTGGTAAATTAGTTCCAACCCCGAGTGGCGAGCTGATCGCCGACTTTTTGAGCGATCATTTTGAGCAGGTCGTCGACTACGGCTTTACGGCAGGTGTCGAAGGCTATTTTGACGAGATAGCAAACGGCAAACTCGGCCGAAATGTCATGCTGGCTGATTTTTACGGCCCGTTCCATGAGCTGATCGAGCAATCTGGCGGCATTGACCGATCAACTGTCGGCACCAACCGCGAACTTGGTAACGACCCAAAGTCCGGTAAACCCATCATCGCCCGCTTCGGACGGTTTGGACCAATGCTACAGCTTGGTGCGACCGAAGACAAAGACAACAAGCCTCAGTTTGCCCCTCTGCCCGCCGGCACTCGCCTCGATACCATTACCCTCGAAGAAGCCCTGCGCGCCTTTACACTACCGCGTGTCGTCGGCCAGACGCCGGACGGTAAAGATATCAAGGCGAACATCGGTCGCTTCGGCCCGTATATTCAGATCGACAAGCTCTACGTGTCGATCAAGCCGGAAGACCCGCACACGATCACACTTGAAACAGCCCTTGAACTATTCAATGCCAAACTCAAAGCCGAAGCGGAAAAGAACATTACCGACTTCGGTGACGGTATCAAAGTCCTCAACGGACGCTTCGGCCCGTACATCACCGACGGCAAGAAAAACGCCAAGATACCGAAAGATGTCGAACCAAAAGCCATTACTCACGATGAAGCGAAGAAGCTCCTCGACGAAGCACCCGCAGCTAAAAAACGTGGCTTCCCGAAGCGTACTCCTCGCAAGAAATAATCTTTAGCGCTATTGACATTTGGACACTATTTTGCTATAATCATAATATAGACTCGTTCATCCGCCCCAGCTCAAGGAGCCAAGATGCCGAACAGCACCTTATTACGACGATTCCGTCATCGCTCCGCGCTCCACAGACCAACGTCCGAGCAATTGCTTACATGGACGATGGTAGGTATCGCTGCGATCATCGCCGTCACACTCGTAGTCGCACTAGTACTGCTCTGTGCCGGGATGTATTACTCGCATAGCGCAGGCGTCATGTACTGCAGCACGACGATCGATCTAGCCTGCCATGATCAGAAAATCAGCCTTTACGAGCACGCCTCATGGCTAATCGACTGGTCGCTGCGATTGTGTTTCGTTAGTGGTGGCAGTTGCATCCTACTTCTAGCGGTCATATGCGGAGGCCTTTTCACGAGTGAGTACCGCTCGTTACGTACACACAGATTCGTCCGCCGGGTGTCAGCCTTTTTTCAGAAGTGCATTCGGCTCAGCCGAAGGAATTGACATCCGGGCACGTAGCCGTTATTGTCCCCGTACGGCCCGTCCCACAACTCCGATTACAGAGGGAAGTGAAGCATGAGCTGGAAGAGTACACCCCCATTGCCTATGGACACGTTGCTCGGCTCGATCGCAACGATCCACAGAGGTGCATCGCGTGTCTCATATGTGATGGAAGGCCACGTAATTGTCGCCCGTGTTTCACGACAACTTCGTCGTCGTGACGAGAAGGTGACGATTAAGGTGCTATGCAATGGTGAACGAGCGCGCCGTACAAAGCCTGACTTGCCGGCCAACATCGAGTTCATCGGTTGGTACGGCGGCCGAAACGCCAACGAGCACGCCAACGAAGGCTTCGTCGTCCGCGTCAGAGAATAACTGGCGCCAATGCCCGCCTCTGGTACATCCGTTTCCACCCCTGGGAAATGACGATGTGACAGGGAGCGGGCTTTTCATTTATCCACTATATGAAGTTCTAAAATACTATTTACCATTAGCGTCTAGTATGTGCTATAATAAACACATCACAGATTATATTTGACTTTTTAAAAAACAAGTTCTATAATAGTCATCAATCTGCCGTACAAAGCACGTAAACGCCGTAATCGCAGGGAATCCAAGGAACTATATGAACCAAACCGTCGAAACTGCAACCCCTGACATCAAGTCAATCGTCCAGAGCATTCTGGCCGGTATTGAACGTGAGCGTGAACAAGAAATCATCTCGCGGCGTTTTGGGCTGTCCGACCGCAAGGAAACCCTCGAACAGATTGGTGATCTGCTTGGTATTACCCGCGAACGCGTGCGTCAGCTTGAGAAAGCTATCCTGACCCGGCTCAAAACTGCCGCCGAAGACGGCCGTCTCGAAATCGAAGACGTCGAACGCTACCTAGTTCGTGAACTTCATGAAATGGGCCGGGCAGCTCGCCTGAGCGACCTGACTGACCGTGTCAAACCGGGTGCCACCGACCGTGACCGCTCGCACGTTGCTTTCGTTGCTGAACTTGCCCCACGGCTATCCGTCCTGAGCGAGAACGACAGCTACCACCACGGCGTCGCCCTCAGCGAGCACCACGACGAAAAGCAGCTCAAAAAGCGTGTCGACCAGGTCGTTCGTACCGTCAAAGAGCATGGTACAACCCTGACGGCCGATGAGCTCCACGGCAAGCTCGACTACGACCACCCCGACCACGTCCGGGCACTTGCCAGCCTCAGCAAGAACCTGGCCAGCCTGAAAGACGTTTGGGGCCTTACCAAGTGGCCAACGGTTAACCCGAAGAACATCCGCGACAAGATTTATGTCATTTTGCAAGAAACTGGCAAGCCGATGCACTTTAGCGAAATCGCCACGTCGATCAAAGACAGCGACTTTAAGCGTAAAGACGTCACCACGCAGGCGATTCATAACGAATTGATCAAAGACAAGCGCTTTGTCTTGATTGGCCGCGGTATTTACGCCCTCAATGAATGGGGCTACAAAAAGGGAACGGTGGCTGATATCATCACTGACGTTCTGAAAAAAGCCGGTGAACCACTCCACCGCGATGAGATTGTCAAACGCGTCCTCAAAGACCGTCAAGTCAAAGAAACGACGATCCTACTGAACCTGCAAAGCAAACCAGAATTTAAGCGCGTCGCCAAAGCGACCTACAGTCTGGCCGAATAAAAGCGGACAGCTCACTTTGAGGCGTGTACGCGTACGTAAAGCGTTTGCGTCATAGTGACGTTTAAGAGACAATGAGGCATAGATGGGCGATTTAATAGGTTGGCTATTCGGGCTATTGCTCCAATGGTATATCTGGGTGCCGCTTTCAGGCGCGCTCCTGTACCTTGCGTGGCGTAACAACCGACAGGCCGAAACAATCGACAATACCGAGCATGTTCTTATCACGCTCGAGATTCCACGTGCCAACGACAAACAAGAGCTAGCGGCCGAACAGCTGTTTGCCAGCTTGCACGGAATCCTGCGCGACAAGCGTGAGCTGCGCATGACTGGTGGATTGCAAGAACACATCAGCTTTGAAATTGCCGTTATCGACAAGCTGATTCGTTTTTATGTCTGGATGCCGAAGCATCTACAGAACTTCGTTGAGGGTCAGATCTACGCCCAGTATCCAACGGTGCAGATCCACACGCTCGACGAAGATTACACCACCCGCGAGGTCAAACACAGCGTTGTTTACACCAGTGAACTGACGCTGACCGACAACGAGA
>DASVSL010000010.1:0-3004 GCA_036388095.1 Saccharimonadales bacterium (SeqCode)
CCCCTATGCCACCTAGCAAAAACGTGACGACTCGCACCAGGAGTCGTCACGTTTTTCCCTGTTAGGTCCTGTACTGATCGCTACGAGTGAAAGTCAGCTCGGGAGCGGTAATCCCACGTACCGGCACCCGGCGCTTTATACGACCAGTAGCAATGCGCCCAACTTTGCTCCGCAAAGACGCGCTGCTGCGCTTTGAAGTAACGTGGGGCTCCGGCAGCTTCGTCTTTGCCTTCAATGGCATACGTGGTGTGCCGTAAAGCGGCACTCCACTCGCCAATCATGACCGAAACTGTACCGTTTAACTGTTCAAGCAGTTCGTTCCAAGCATCGACCTCTGTTATATGTTGTCGTAGTGTCATCACGTTGTCACGAATACGGAACACTTGGTACAGATGAGCGTCTAGTACAACACGCTCAGTGATCAATCCCCGCTTCTGGAGCGCTCTGGCCATTGCGACAGGCCGAAACGCATCGTGGACTATGACGGTGACGTTTTGCGGCGTAGAGCGGCTTACAAGGGCTATAGCGCGCGCATAGTAGCGCAGCAGGAGCGGCTGCGTCAGCATGTTCACCTTCGGTTCGTTGATGACTTCGATGCCGACGACCTGTGGGTGCAACCCGTAAGTTTTACAAACGTACGCTAACGTCCGCAGGGCGGCGCGCCGGTTCCATGGCCAATAAAAGCCGATCCGGCCAGCCCGGCCGCTGTGGTCGTAGCCATTCTGCGAGCCCTGAAGCCCATGCAGGTCGAGTACAACTTTGACGTTGTGTTTCTGGCACCATTTAAGCACATCTACCAGATGAGATTCTCCGTCGAAGAAGTTTTGTGTCCGCTCAAACAGCCAATACCCGAACGGGATGCGCACCAAATTGATACGGTGATCGGCGAGCCATTTGATGTCGCGTTCGGTAATGAACGTGTCTCGGTGCGCCCTCAGGCGCCGCTCTGCCTCGTCGCGCCCTAGTTCGATCACCAGTGCCGCTTCACCGTCACCTTTGACGCCCTCGAACAGATCAGGTGTCATCCACCGCTCTGCGATAAGCCAGCCACCAAGGTTAATGCCTTTGTAACTCGTCATACCAATATGGTACCTCGCCCCCCTCGGACCGCCTAAGATTATGGGGTCGAGTAAGTACTATCTATTGACTTATTATAGTATTTATGCTAATATAGTTACCGGCCTATCAGCAGCACCTACTACAGAACGGATCGAGAGATGACGACCATCAATCTGGAAGTACACACCCTCGCCGGTGACATCATGATTCTCATGGTGCCTCGTATCAAACCGGATGCCAGTTTCATCATCAACAATGTTTCCCGAGACCTCGTGTCACAGTTCCTCATGCTGAACCGCTACGGTGTCAAGGACGCCCCGCGTCCGATCATCGCGTCAGATCGCATCCCCCGCCGCACCCCGCTGTGTGCCTTCGGGAAGCGTCGCCAGAAGGACAAATTCGGGGAGCCCCTCCGTTACTTCTCTGCATCGGATTTCGCGATGGGCCTGCCTCCCTACCCCAAGCGGAGCGGACCCGATCTGCAGCTGTTGGAGCACTTCGAGTCCATGTCCCGAAGTAACGGGCAGGCGGTATTCATCATCGCTCCCTGCTGAACCAGCCGCCCCCGCGTGGCGACAGACCCCCGTCTGCCGTCGCCGGGGGTTTGTTTTTTGTTGCGAATAATTCATCGCTACTGCGTTTTTAACAGATGTAGCGTACTCTTTACCTATAGCTTCACGATCATTCAGACGTTGCGATTCACGGCTGAAATTAGATTTTCGTCCGCAAGTAAGGGGGAGTGCCGAAAAACGATGCGCTGATTAGTTGTGCGTCAGTGGAAGTCCAAGGCTTCACACTGCGCTACTCTTTGGCGATACTCGTACTAATTGACAATAATGTATTATTATAATTAAGTACACAACAGGCTTAGTAGTCGTACATTCCCAGCGAGAGGAAGAGATTATGGAAACGCTCGATGTAAGGATCAAGCTGCTCAATCGCGAGGCCGGTCTTAGGCTACACCACACTGGTACGGCTAAAGAAGTACGCTCACCGCGAGAGTTTGATCACATATCAGCCGTTTTTCTTCATCAGTTGATCACAACGACCGCTACTTACCCTGAATCCGGGCGACGACAGCTTATCCCGCCGTATGTAGCAAATCGACTTTTGGCCTACAGGTTGCTGGAGTCAAAAAATCTCAAGCGAAATCTCCGTAGACGGCCTTTTGCCTATTACGACATCCGAAAGATGAACGAAGTGAAGCCACCGAAGGTGGCCGCCAAAGGTGATGAGCATCTGCTGAGCAATCTTCAATGGTACGCCAGGCATACTGACGCCACGCTCTTCACGATCGCCTTGAAATGACTCAGCCACCCCGCGTGGCGACAACCCTCGGTTGCCGTCGCCGGGGGTTTGTTTTATGTATACGTGTTGCTAATTACTCATCGTACTTGCGTTTTTAACAGATGCAGCGTACTATTTTATCTGTAGCTTCTGCGATCCGTAGCGGCTGCGATTCCCCGGATGAAAATCAGATTTTCATCCGAGAGGAGGAAGCGATAAAGAGCAAGCGGCTTTTCGGACTTGTCCGAAAACCAGCGCTCGGAGTCGATTCCGACGAGGGGCTGACATAGCTTTCGACGATTGGACCTTGACAGATCATCTTGCGAGCCGACTACTGGCGTTACCAGTTTTTTCAATTGCAAACACATTTGCATCAGCTTGGGCTAAAGTAAAGACCGCTTTCAGCGTTCCGACCTTTGCCTTTGCGCCAGTCACAGCCTAAACACTGTTGACCGCACTGAGCCGGACGTCATATAGGGCTTAGTGTGTCATATTCATATGACTCGGTACCTGCGTAGCTGTTAGGCGCGGACACGACACAACACTAGCAGACCGGCCTTGCCATTTTTGTCGCTTCTCCAGGTAAGGACGTAGCAGAAACGACTACACTCGTAGACAGATGATTTGTGGACAATCGGACGCGGGGGGCAGTGCCTCG
>DASVSL010000011.1:0-23507 GCA_036388095.1 Saccharimonadales bacterium (SeqCode)
ACCAGTCATAAAGACTAGTCGTATTTCATATGGGGCGAACGATGGGGCTCGAACCCACGGCCTCCGGGACCACAACCCAGCGCTCTAACCTAACTGAGCTACATTCGCCATACAAGCAAAAGTGCGTAACACTCTAGCACAGCTCATTCTAGCAAACAGGGGGTGACTTTGTCATGTAAGCGACCTGTCCTACACTGGAATACATGGCAGTATGGGACAAATTAGGCAGCAGTGGTAACGTCGATGACCGGCGTGGCGCTTCGGGCGGTAGACTCGCCTTCGGCGGTGGTCTGACGGGGTTACTTCTGACGGCAGCCGTCTTATTACTATCCGGTCAGTCAGGCTCTCAGGTGCTCGAAACGGTCCTTAACCAAGCGTTGCAGCCGACGTCACAGCAAGCGGCGCTACCGGCCGATGATTCCTATCGAGCGTTCGCCGAAAAAGTCCTTGGTTCGACCAACGATTACTGGACGGGGGTTTACCGGGCAAACGGCCAATCGTACACCCCGCCGAGCTTCGTCCTATTTCGCAGTGCGACATCATCAGGCTGCGGCTTCGCCAGTTCAGACGTCGGCCCTCATTACTGCCCTGCCGACGCGACCGTGTATTTAGACGAAACATTCTTTGACGAGATCCACAGCAGTTTGAATGCAAACAAAGGCGACGTAGCCCAGGCCTACGTCATCGCCCACGAAGTCGGTCACCATGTGCAAAATCTGGATGGCACCAACCAGCGACAATCTGACCCGGTCAAGTTAGAGCTGCAAGCCGATTGTTACGCCGGGGCATGGGCACAATCGATCAAAGACATTTTTGAAAATGAAGCTGAAATCAATGAAGCGCTCGATCTCGCCAGCGCGATCGGCGATGACCGCATCCAGCAACGGTCGGGCGCACAGGTCAATCCAGAAACCTGGACCCATGGCTCAAGCGAGCAACGGGTGACGTGGTTTAAAACAGGATTTAACTCGGGCGATCCTAACCGTTGCCAACCATAGCAAACGCCCGCCGGGTGGCGGGCGTCTTAAAACAACTATTTGAACTAACGGCTAGCGACGCGACGCGTCATCGTGACCGCTACCGTCACTGTCGACATCGACTTCTTCGCGGCGAACCGTCTCGTCGACGGTTTCTTCGTCGCTGACCACATCCTTATTGATGCGGATACGTTCTTGTGGGATGACTGTCTTTTCAACCACCGGTACCTCGGCGTGCGTCACGACCTCGTGGACTTCGTCCGATAATTCTGGACCATCCATCGCTGCACCAGCGTTCGCTTCTGTAATTGGCTCACGTTCCAGACGAACCTCTTCGCGCTGCACCGGTACAGTCTTCGTGACATTTTCCGTCACGACGTACTTGCGTAGGCGATAGCGGCCGGTTTCAACCTTGCGAGTACCGACATTCAGTTCTTCGGCCGATATAGTCATTGCGTCGTCGGTTTCTGGGCCGCTAACGTCATGACCAACTGTGTCATGGTCCGAGGCGTCGCTCGACGCACCGCCAGCCAGACCGTAATGTTCGTACAGCCGCTGCTCTTCTTCTTCGGACGTCTCCTGGTCCTGCTCGATATTTGGTGCGTTTTTGATCTGGTCTTTGGAGTAAGGTACGACAATGCGATCGTCCTCGACCTTGGCATTTCGCAGCGGCACAAAGCTGCTGCCGCTAAACATGCCGGTCTTAACAGTCACAAAGACCGGTTCGTCGCCTGAATCGTCTAGATAAAGTGAATCGACTGTACCGACTTTTTCGTCATTGTTGTCATAGACATCTTTTCGTAGTAATTGGTCGTTTGTATTCATAGTGGCCTCCGCTTGGATTAGTCGTGCGTATATAGTAAACGAGCCTAAATCCGGGGTCTGTGATGAAACTGGTTGTCAAAATAGGTCGTAAGTGCTAGCACGATGAGCGATCGCACATCGATATCGCCACTCACAAGATCCGAGCTGGGTCGGAGGCGTCCAACTCGTAACGGATGGCTGCTAGGAGTTGTTTAGGTGATAGATTGGCCTTCAAGAGACTGCGGTGTGCGCCCTGCTTCATAACGGCATCTAGTTCAGCACCAGATGATAGATTCGATAAAACGATCACGCGCGTCTGCGGCGGCATCACCGGCGCGAAGTGCTGCAAAAACTCTACGCCGTTCATGACCGGCATCATCAGATCAAGCAAAATCAAATCATAGATTGCTTGTGTGGTTTTTTCGAGCGCGACTTGGCCGTTTTCTGCCACATCGAGCAGGTATGGTTGGCTCGAAATGATCATCGAGGTCGTTTCCCTCAGCAAATCTTCGTCTTCGACTAATAAAATCTTACGCATTGATGCGCTCCGGAAGTGATACACAAAACGTCGTGCCCTTGCCGGGCTCGGACGCTACTTCAATCGTGCCGTCATGCAACCGGATAACTTTTTGTACCCAATACAGCCCTAGGCCACTGCCAAAAACTTGTTGCGAGCGGTCATTCGGGATGCGGCGAAATTTTTCAAACAGTGACCCGAGGTGCTCCTTGCCAATCCCAACACCGGTATCAGTAATCGACACCTTATATCCGGCCCGACCACGCCGAGTGCTCACCCGTATGCTGCCGTTGTCGTGGTTGTATTTGCTCGCGTTATCTAATAAGTTCTCGAGCGCCATACGCAAATATTGCTGATCGGCATATACTATCGCCGGCTCGTCACAAAGGTCGAGTGATATTGTTTGGCCACGTTGTGAGACGACATCGCTATGCTCCGCGACGATGTCGATGACGAGGTCATTCACGTTTATTAATCGGCGTTTTAATACGACCTTACCGGCATCAATCTGAGCGACTTTGAGAAGACTATTAATGATGGCGATTTGACGTTCATTGCTGTCGTAGGCTTTTTCGAGTGGTACTCGTAACTGCTCCGGTACGTCGCCTAAGAACCCTTCTAAAATCAATCCCAGAACTTGCTTGACGCCGGTCGCGGGAGTGCGCAGCTGGTGTGAAGCCAGTGAAATAAATTCGTCTTTTGATGCATTCAGTTCCATCAGTTCTTTGCCCTGTTGACGCAGACGGACATTGGCGTCGCGCAGGTCGTCTTCTTGCTGTTTGCGGTCGGTCAAATTACGGGTGACTTTGGCAAAACCGACTAGCTCGCCGGTTTCATCGTGCAGCGCCGTGATGACGACATTGGCCCAAAAACGACTGCCGTCCTTACGGACACGCCAGTCTTCGTCCTCGACGCGGCCGAGCTTACGGGCAATCATCAGTTCACGGGCCGGCTTCTCGTCGACGATGTCGCGTTCCATATAAAACGTCGAGAAATGTTTGCCGATGATTTCTTCGGGGGCGTAACCCTTGTTGCGCTGGGCACCTTTATTCCACGTCTGGATGTACCCTTCGCTGTCCATCAAAAAAATAGCGTAATCTTGAACGCTATCAACGAGCAGTTTGTACCGCTTTAGCTCCGATTGGGTCTCATCGTGCTGGGACTGAAGCGAGGAGAGCTTCGTGGGCGCCTTCGAAGACATGATGAACTCCCGTTGTTAGTGTTTGTACATGAACAGCTACTAAGTATACTGAGCTTTTATGGCTCGTGCAAAGCACTTTGGTCACCACGACAAGTTGTCGTAGCAGCCGTATTCACACCCCAGGCAGCTACGTGAATACTACCCTCAGCGCCGCGGCGCCTTTGCTTTGTATTTTTTAGAAGCAGACGCCACACTGACGCGCCTGATCGGGATAAACGATCCAATAATCGCAAGCGTACCCATGATATAAAACAGCATTTCAAAACTGCTATTTGCTACAAGCCACCCGCTCAGCGCGCTACCGACGGCAATAAGCGGATTCTTGATCAAATCCCAGATCGCCCATTCTTTCATGTGCTTATTTCTATCAAGACTATCGGCAAACAACGAGCTAAAAGCCGGGGTGCCAAAGCCTTCGGCCAGGCCCGTGATGATCTGCACAATCAATAAGCTTTGGATTGACGGAAACAGGCCAAGGTAAATCCACGCTGCCCCGCGGACGGCCATACTGAGTTTGTACACCAGTTCAGTGAAATCAACGCGGTCCTTGATACCCAGGACGATTAGGTCCGCGAAGGCGTTGGCAACGAATTTAGTCGCGAACAGTAACCCAGCGAGCTCTACCCCTGCACCGATGCTGGCTGAAAACAGTGCATATACCGGCACCAAAATACTGCCCGCCAATATAAAAAAGGAATTGCCGAGCATCAAACCTTTTATGCGCACGTTCATCACTGCTCAGTATAGCGCGCATAAGCGTTACGCGCCGACCAAACGTCCTCAGCTCGCGCCTATGGGCACTAGCTTTCTGCTACTGTAAATAACCAAGTTTATGAAATACTATGACCGGTGGCGGCACGACGTCCTATTCACTCAGCCTCACGATCGGCACCCATTCCAGCCGTTCGATGCGGATAGGGAAAGATCATATTGACGGCACGCGCGTTTCGCTAATCATCCGCAACAAATTTTTGCCAGATCGTATCAAAAGAAAGCTAGTACGCTAGCTCTTCCAGTCGCCGTCGTTTTTTTCGGTTGCGGCCCTTTAAATGCCAATCGTGCGGATTTGCGACAACGAGTTGATCGTACAGACTCTTCGCTGTTTTGGTATACAACTTATTTTGTGAGACATAGTTCCTGTTCGTAGTCCAATCTTTTTTCAAGCTGCTTCCTTTGGCTGCTTGTTCGGACAATTCGAAATCGACGTCCAAGTTATCAGCGTCTTTGACGATCTTTGCTTCGAGCGACGTGCGCGCTTCGTATTCTTCCCACAGTTCATAAAACTCTTTTTCAAGCGACGTGCCAGCAAGCATATCTTTTATTGCCAGCTCTTCGTTTCGCTCTACGTACTGCCGAGCGAGGTAGTCAACGTCGCCTGCCCTACTTTCGGCGATATCGTGAACAAGTACCATCTTGGCGACCTTACCGGTATCAACCCCTTTTTCGCGACTAGCAATAACCATCGCGATCCAAAACATCCTAAAATGATGCTCGGCTAAATTCGCAAAATCATCTCTCAAAAAACGAACCCACATACGCTGGATAAATCGGATGCTTCCCATTTCGAATAGGAAGTTGACGTCGTTTTCTTCGTGAGTAGATGGCATGAACGTAGTATAATAAATACTTTCATTCGGGTTTCAAACTAAACACAATGCGTCAAAGCAGAGATACAACTACCGAGTCAACGCGATGTACACTGCTCACTGCCTATCATCGCTGCCATTACTCATCACACCGCTTGGCTGTTTTTATAATGCAAGAAGGCGAGGTACGTTGCCAGGATTTGTATGATCAGCATGACGATAAAAATGCCATCAAAGCCGTAGAATTTATAAAGTATGCCACCGCTCAGTGCCGCAATCGCGATCAAGATATAGTTTCCGCCATCAAACAGCCCCCATTGCCCGGCCTCTTTGCCTTTTCGTTCGGCCGAGAATACCCCTTAACGAGCATCTTTCAATCTTCTCAACTCCTCCAAGATATTTAGAAAAACTTCTTTACCATTACCCTCTTTGCCTTCGGGATGAAATTGCATCGCATATATAGGCCGCGATTCATGCCTAATCACCTCAACACCATCTTCAGAACTTGCTAAAGCGACGAGCGGTTTTTCGACCTTCTCAACTGCCCAATTATGGTTTTCATAAACTTGAATCTTTTGACTGTTGCCAACTATAAGATTTTCAGTCATTGGTTTTATTTCTACCATGCCCTTTTGTCTATGATCTAGAAAATGGAGGTGTGACCCAAAAACATGACAGATCAGTTCAAAACCGAGGCAGATACCTATGATAGGACCCGTATGGTGGCTGATGATAGATATTTCTTCTGCATAAAACTTGTCATGCCAAAGCACTGGCTCGGTGTGCCCGCCAGAAAGTATAACGAGATCAGTAGCTTTCAATTTATTAGTCGACAATTCACTGAAGCTAATAACTTCTGGACTCATGGCAGCCGTAAACGAAAGTAAGTCGGGTAAGTATTTAGAACCGTTATCAACAATATAAGTTTTCATACCTAAGTAGTATGCCGCATACAGTCATGCACTAACAGTAGACATAAACATGTTGCCCCCTAGTGGACACACTTCGAACTTTTTACACCCTTCAAAATGATTTAACTTGATCTAAATAACTTTGTCGGATGCCCGAGATTGAACGCTCTCGGGCGGCGCAACTTACTTGAACAGCTTCGACTCAGCCTGAGACGTTAGCCAAAAACCAACTTTTCCGAAGTAGTGCATGAGAAAGGCACAAACCTTTCTGTCGAGACGTGGCTCAGAATCCTTGATCGCCAAATAGAGCGACCTTTCTCTCTTACCCAAAGCCGCTTTTGCCTTGAGCCAGTGGAACCGGTTGTTCTTTATCCACTGGGGATCTGCATCGGCGATTTCACACCAGATCTGATTGGCCTTCTCATGCGACTGTTCGGCCTTGACGTACTGAGCTTTGGTGAGGAACAGCCGTCCGTAGCACATCTCGAGGACTGCCATTCGGTTCAGGGCTCCATCATGAATCGAACGGGCTGAGTCAAACATCTGCTCTGCCTTGTCGAGAACACCTTGCCTCAAGAAATCCAAGCCCGCATCACGATCAAAGTCGCCCGCCATCTGCTCGGAATAACCCGGGGCTAAGCGTGCCGCCTCGATCTGTTCTTGCGGATTCTTGCCGATAAGCCGGCGAGCAAGAGCCCACTGAAAGAAGAATCCTGCGTCTGGTTGAAACGATGCATTCTGTGCATAGTGTGCGGCCAGTTGATCGGCCTGCTTCCACTGTCCTGAGTTGTTGAGCTCGGCTAAACGAGCTACGACATTACTACTCATCATGCCTCCTAGATTGGGGATGAGTCTAATAATATATTACGAATTATTATAATATTATGTCAATAGTGGTGTCCGTGTTTGACGTACTTCGAACCTTTAACTCAAACTTGATTTAGAGATCTGACTATACTCTCAATAAAGACTGTACTGAAGTCTGTAGTATCAACTTTGATTAGTTGACCAACCTGCAATATGTCATATTTTTCTTGTGGTTCAGCTTCGTCTTCTGAAACGTAGTTGAATACATCATTATGTCCAACATGACGTTCACCTGATTCATTGCGATCTACGAATCTTTTTCTTCTTACATCCTTGTCCGTAAGACAATATATTTCATATACCTCAGGATTATATTTATCTATAAGTTTTTCGAACTTAGGTTTAGCAAATTGATATTCAAATGCATTCTCAACGATTAAAGACTCATCCCTGCTTAATAGAGTATCGGTTAGCTGATAGAGAATATCGTTCGATGCCATACCTAAAGATCGAGACCATTCTCTGTCTCTAACACCTAACTTATCAAACAAAAATTCTTTAATATCATCCTTTCCGATTTTAGGGATATCCAGTGATTTGGAAAGTTGTGATGAAAGGAGGGTTTTACCTGTCGCTGGCAGCCCGTTTACAATGATCAACTTCATTGCACCATCATAACAAAAACTTTTCGCGGAGTTTTTAAGCATAAGCGTGGTACTTCCTATTGGACGTATTTCGAACTATTCAGCCGTCCAATTCAGATACTAATTCACTAACTTTCGTTCTTACTTCATCACGAATCTTGCGATGAAATTCTATTGGCTGATGCTGTGGATCTTCGACATGCCAGTATCGTATTTTTTCTGAGTTTCGTAGTTCAACCGGTAATTCATTTTCAGGCTTAAAAGAAACGATTAGCCCAGCATTTGCGATCATATCTTCAGTCCAAAGCTTTCGCTTGGCATTTTTGAGGCTGAAGTCTGCTTCTTTCATGACTTCAATCACCAACGGATCGATTGGCTTCCCAACCTTCACATTGATACCTGCGCTTGTCGCAATATCATCCTCACTCAAATCATTTAAGAAAGCTTCGGCTTCCTGGCTTCTTGCGACATTTGCGTTGCAGATAAACAGAATATTCATACGCCAACTATAGCAACAAACTCCTCCCGGAGTTTTAAGCGTAAGTGTCTTGGCCACCCTACTGTATGTACTTCGAACTGTTTCACTTGCTCAACCATCAATACATAATTGATAATTCAGGTAGTGCCCCGACCGGCACCGGATGTTGAGCTCCGGTGCCGGTCAGGTTGAGGATCAGCCGCGAGGCCTGAAGTACATCCACGTCGATCCTGCGAGGAAGTCGCTGGAAGGTGCGTCGAACATGACGATCGCCCGGCCGTGGTAGCTGTTGGCCGTGGCGCGAGTGAGCTTGTCGAGCGGGAACTGGTAGTCCGTGTTCCAGCCCTCGCGGACCACATCCACGTGCCCGCCTCGCGGGTAGCGGATCTCGGTCTTGAGCTCGTCGACCGCGAAGTTGACGATCGTGTTGCCACGCTCGTTGAAGTAGGCGATCACTTCCGTGCAGATGCCCGCCTCGACCAGGTGGATGTTGTCCTTGAAGCCGATCTGTGGCCTGTCCTGCACAGTGACGTGCTTGCCGATGAGGATGCTCGCGATGTTGCTGATCTTCTCGATGTTGCTGGTCATGATGACTCCTTCAGAAGTTGATGTACGGGATGACCCGCACGCTTCTTCGAAGTACCTGACCGTTGTACACAGTACGGGGTGAGTTGGTGGTCAGACTATATATGTCGTTCCATCGCCCGTCCGGACTTCCACGCCATGGCTACTCCTCTCAGAGGTCTCTTTCATGGGCAGATATTACTATAATAGCACAAAAACAATTTTATGTCAATACTCGGTACCCCTTGGTGGACGTACATCGGACTATGCAGCTGACGCACGTAGGATTGCCGCATCACGCTGGGCCATGAAACTGACCTCAACATCTTCATCAGATGATTTTAGTTCAACTATCTTGATAGCTTCATCGATACCCTCAACCCACCTAACTTCGAATCCTTCATCGATTTCACTCTGAGTAAAGCTTGGAGATGACACTTGAACGGTTTTTATAACTTCAAAGGCATAGGAAATCTGATGCATCTTATCGAATTCTCTCCATTCAACGACAGTTCCTAACTCACGAAGTATTTCACCATTACACCCTGTTTCTTCTAGTAATTCACGAGTCAGCGCATCCGTAATTTCTTCATTATCGTCAATTCCACCACCAGGTAATTTGTAGTAGCCTCTTTGCCCTGCATACATTAACGCGATTTTTCCTGACTCATCTCGCAGGACTGCCCTAGCTGCACGCCGTTCAAAGTAGTGTTTCCTGTCATTAAACGGCATAGTGAGATCGAGTTCTTGCTGTCCCAGAGTCAAAATAACTTTATCCATATATTCGAAATTATAGCAAAAACTCCTTGCGGAGTTTTTAAGCATAAGCGTGTACCATTTAATGGACTTGCTTCAAACGTTTCAATATGACGTCTGATATAGTTCGATTATGGATGTTACCCCGCTCTTAACACTTCTTATCGCTTTTATTTCGAGCATCCTCAGTGGCATGGCAGGCGTAGGTGGTGGATTCATTATGGCACCTTACTGGTTATTAATTGGCCTGACTCCTGCACAAGCAGCAACAACTGGTAGTTTTATGGCCCTTGGGATGGGCCTTAGTTCATTGGCTGCCTTCAAAAATACCGGGCATTTCCCGAAAAACAAAAATCTAATTGTTGTTTTGCTTACCGTAACGATAATTGCTTCGGTTATTGGTGCGACAATACTGCCAAACGTTAATCCTGAATCGTTCAAAAGTATCCTAGCAATAATTACGATTATTTCACTACCACTTCTTTTCGTAAAAAAGTCAGGCAAAAAATTAAATAAGAAGCATCAATTTGTCGGACTAGTTCTGTTCTCGCTGTTTGTACTTGCTGGTTCAATCGTGTTTAGCAGTGCGTTTTCGATACTAATGGCTATTGTGCTCACGTCATTCTTCAGTTTAACGATACTTCAAAGTACTGCGCTGAGACGACTCATCAGTACTGTTCAGGTTTTAGTGCTATTTAGCCTGTTAGCATACTCAGGTAACTTTGTTGCCCCTCATGCATTTATGGGAATAACTGGCGGCATACTCGGGAGTTATCTAGGAACAAAATATGCTCTTCGGAAGGGCGAAACATTCGCGAAAATCGCGTTAGTCATCGGCGCATTAATAAGTTCGATGGCTTTACTATTTTAACTATAAATACTGTGGTGCCCCTTAGTGGACGTACTTCGAACTTTTAGTAGTTCGATTGAATATAGCTAAGCAGCTCTGGAAATTCAGAGCGCCCTATGAAGTGTTCACCGCCAGGGACAGAAAAATGCTCTGCACTCACCTGCTCAGCTATAAATGAGAATTCCGACTGATTAATATATGGGTCATCGTCTCCGCTGAATAACGCTATCTTGTCTTGATTTGATTTTATTTGATCCCATTTCCAAGCGTCGGCATAATAGCCACTTTGCTTTTCCATTTCATCATCTAGATCGGTATAGCACGGTGATATGAGAACAGACCCTTTGATTTTGTTCGTTTCTGCAAATCGCATCGCTGCTACTGCCCCCGACGACCAGCCGACAACAACATCATTTCCGCCAACTTTGATGTGATCTTTCATGAACGGTAACCAATACTCTTTCCTAGCCAATACGGAGTCGGGCAATGTTTCAAAAAACGTCTCGTGACCATTCTTCTCGAGTTCTTCCTTTAGCCATTTAGACCAAGCAAAAGACCAGTGCGTAGTTTGGTTGCCATGTAAGTAAACGATGCGTGGTCTCATGTCATTAGCATACCAAAACAAAAAGACTTCACTCGAAGTCTTTCATAGCGTTTATGCTTTGGTGCCCCTTAGTGGACGTACTTCGAACTTGTGAGTATCTTACACTACCTAGAAACTCTATTTATTGGAGTTCTTAGGTAGTGCCCGGCACCCCGTATGCAATACGAGATGCCGGTAAAGCTGGTGTGAACTAGTCCAGGATTGCGACCAGGCCGAAGAGGACGATCCCACCTGGGACGCAGTACAGTGAAAGGTACACAAAGCCGCGTGCAAGCCCTCTCCATGTAGGCTTTCTGCCCTCACTGGTGGTGCGAAAGCTCCGCGCGCCAATCATGTATAGCAAGGAGAAGATCAGGCCATAGAGCACACCGTTGAAAAGTACTGAGAAGAGTTCCATTGCCCTCTCCCATCTATCTCTGTTGATGAGCAGAGATTCACTCCATTCACAATACAGTGAATTAGAAAGATTTAATCACATTCAAGTAAATTTGTCAATATTGGTGCCCCCTAGTGGACGTACTTCGAACTTTTCATGTGACTGGGTCTGCTCTTATGCAGAAAGCTTAATAGTCTGAAGTACTTTTCGCTTATTTATATCTCCTTCAGGGAACATATCGACGATAGTCAGTTCATCTATAGTAACCAAATCACTTTTATTTAGTCTCAGTTCACGCTGTACGGTTGCATGAGCACGGTAACCTTCTTCAAGAAAACGGGGTTCATCAAATACCGCGTTAGCATTCTTCAAAACTGATACAAGATTGTTATGGAATGATTTTAACTCGTTGTTCATGTTGAGAACTGTGACCCGTATAGATTGATCGGGGCCAAAATATTCATCATCACCTGCCGTTACTTGTATTGATGAATGCCGTTCTAGTAGGCTAGACAATTTTTCATACAGGTTGGTTGCTTCCCAATCAACAACGAAGTTAGCAACTAAGGTAACGTGCAGGGGCCATTCTGAAGCAAGAAAGATAGTGCCTTCATCCAGCTTCTCGAGGAGTTTAACTAAAACATATTTCTGCATTGCCCTATTTTATCAGTAAAAGAAAAAGACCTCAGTAGAAGTCTTTAATCATGCTTATGCTTTGGTGCCCCGGGGTGGACTCGAACCACCGGCCTTAGGCTTAGAAGTCCTCTGCTCTATCCAGCTGAGCTACCAGGGCATGCTGCCATGGTAGCAGAATCGCACCAGCTGGCTAGAGCAGAGCCTCTGCAATTCTATTGGCTCAGGGCTGCCCAACTGAGCTGCCAGGGCATATACCGTTGAGTTTCGTACCATCCTGACGCATCGAGGATTCGATATGACGGGTGGTACCCGAGCCTCCGTAATGAGGGAGGCTCGGGACCGGTTGATCAGACGAGGACGTTGGTCAATGGAGATTGGTACATTCCGACTCCCATGACATAGTAGCGGTAGATCTGCTCATCGCCACCGAAGGCATCGTGGAGCTCCTCGAAGTCAGCACCGATGCTGTAGATGGCCTCAAGAAGCTCGGACTGGTTGCGCGGCACGATGGTGCTGCGGCGTTCGAGCGTCGCGGGGTCACGAACCTCGATCTCGGCCTTATCGGTCCAGACGTTCACCACATAGTGGTAGTACAGTCCGGTGACCTCAAAGGCGACCGGGAAGGTGTAGTCGAGCTCTGGGTCGTAGCACGGGAAACCGTCGACCTCGATGTTGCTGGCCCAGACTCCTGGACTGCCCAGCGTGACAATGCCGTCACCGGGGGTGGTGAAGATGCTGGGGTCGAACTGGAAGGTGGGGCGACCGGACATGGGTCCTCCTGATGTAAAACCGGGCGACCTGCCCAGGTTATGGGTAGGTATGAGTATTATTATAGCAAAGTATTTATGTTTTGTCAATAGTAAGATCAACTATACGTACCTCTGCGGTTACTCAAATGAAAATAATATTTCATTTGTAAGGAGGAATAACGAAAGCCCGAGTCTGATTTTTGCTACTTGTTCGCAAAAATCAGACTCAGGGCTGAAGTGAATTTCGATGTGGTGCGGGCGGCGAGAGTCTAACTCGCGTTGCCTGCTTGGAAGGCAGGAGTAATAAACGTTATACCACGCCCGCATGGACTGGCACGTCGACCAGTATACGTTACCTAGCCGGTGATGTCAGCTGCGGTGACGATGAGGGTCTGGCCGGGTTGTAGATCGCCACCCAGAAGACGCTTAGCGACGAGGCTTTCGACAGTGCGTTGCACGACGCGGCGCAGCGGCCGGGCACCGAGCTGCGGGTCGTAGCCTTGCTGGATCAGCAACACCTTGGCGTCCTCGTCGACGCTGACGCTGACTTGTTGGTTGGCGAGTGTCTTGTTGATACCGGCCAGCATCAGGTCGATAATCTGGCGCAGTTCATCCATACCGAGCGGCGTGAACAGAACCGTCTCGTCGAAGCGGTTCAAAAATTCGGGGCGGAACTGGCCGCTGGTAATAAGTTCGTTTTGCAGCTCGTGCTCGAAGGCTTCGAGCGGTTCACCCGCCGCGACGTGGTGGCGGATCTGGTCGGCGCCGGCGTTACTAGTCGCGATGACGATAGCATCGCGGAAGTTCACCTCACGGCCATTGGCGTCGCGCAAAATGCCTTCATCGAGCACCTGTAGCAATGCCGTCAGTACACTAGGGTGCGCCTTTTCGATCTCGTCGAGCAAGATGACCGAGAATGGTTGTTTCATCACCTGGGCACTTAGGCTCATCGGGTCGATGGCGCCATCCGCAATTAATCGGCCGACGTCTTCGGGCCGGACAAATTCGTTCAGATCAAGCCGGATCAACCGATCTTCGCCACCAAAGTAAATGGCCGCCAGGCTCTTGGCAAGTTCAGTCTTACCGGTACCGGTCGGCCCAAGGAACAAGAAGGTCCCGACCGGGCGCTGTTCGTTACGAACCCCTGCTCTGGCCCGTCGCAGCGCGTCGCTAACAACATGAACGGCGCGGACCTGACCGATCATTCGTTTATGTAAGAGGTCTTCGAGATTGAGAAGCGTTTGCTTTTCGGCAGTATCGGTTGAACCGCCGACCTTGACGCCGCGGGTCTGTTCGATCGCCCGGGTGACGCTGGCCGCCGTCACCAAGCCGTCCTCTGCGTAATCGGCACTGGCCGAGAGCAGTTGCAAGGCCCGGCCCGGCTGTGCCTGGTCATGCAAGTAGCGGTCGCTGAGGCGCAGCGACGCTTTGAGGGCTTGGTACATGTAGGTGACATTTTTATTGTATTCGACTGGAATCAACTGGTCCTGCAATACCGCCATCGTTTCATCTGGGCTAGCCGGGGCGACGGTGATGCGGTTGAGCGCGCCAGCCAGCGCCGGGTTGCGAGCCGAAATCTGCAACCAGCGCTGCTCATCCATCGTCAGGATGATCCTGAGCCCGCCGCCTTCGAGTACCGGCAGTAAGACGTTCGCGAGATCAACCGAGCCGACGCCTTCTTCGAAAAATAACTCCGCGTCGTCCAGACACAAAATGACGTTCTTGGCGCGGTAGGCTTCGCTCAGTAGTCTGTGCAGTAAGTCTTCGAGCTGTCCGCGTCCCGCTGCAGCTGCGATCAATGACGCCGCGTCGAGGCTAAATACCTGGCGATAGCGCAGGTTACTACTGACGTTGTCGTCGTTCATGAGGCTGGCGGCAAACGCGTTAACAATCGTGGACTTGCCGACGCCGCGCGGCCCAACCAGGGCGACGTTTTGCCGACCACGTTGCGAAAAGGTGCGCTGCATGAATTCAAGGGCGTCTCGATGTGATTCAAGATCGGAGTTAAGTAACCCGTTGCTACCGGCACGTTCGCTGAGATTGAGGCCGAAACGATCGAGCATCTGCAAATAACCAAAGTTCCAGTCCCGCGCAATGCCACCAGTTCGCACCGGCCGTTTATGCCGTTCGATCAGCTCGTCGAGGTGATTGTACCAACCGGCCAACCGTGGCAGGTCGTTTTCTTGCAACTGAAGGTGCGGCAAAAGATTGATCAGCTGCGGGCTTGTCCGCGTCAGCGCGGCAACGACGGTGGCCGCCCGCACGACGCCAGTCGGTTGCATATCCCGTACCGCCGACCACACCAGGGGAATCCCAGACGGATCTTCGCCGAGGACTTCGACCAGTAGACCCGTCGACAGACCCGAGCGAACCATCAAAAACTGCGCACTGGTCACCTTACCGATCGTCTGAGCCAGTATCTGCGGCGTCAGGTCACGCGGCAAACGACCAAGCAAGGCGGTTTCAAGACGACCATCCAACGTGTCAGCCGACCCAGCCGGGAGCCGACGAAGATGGCGCCGGTTCCAGATCGCCGCCATTAACGGCCACCAGCCGAACGCACCGATCAAGTACCCTAGGCTCTGCCCGACTGCCAGCAAAACGCCGCCCAGCGCAAAGAAGCCGAGTGTCGCCAGACCAAGCCACAGTGTGCCGTGATTGGTCAGCTTGACACTCAGTCGAGCCAGGCGGGCTCGCTCACTGCCGTAATCAAAACCAGTTAGCGCCATGGCACCCATCCAATCAAGGTTGGGATGATTGCGATGATCGGCAAAAATGGTATCCACGGCCACACCAACAGGCGAATCGCCCCAATCCACGCCTCGATTTGAATAACGAGTCCACCTATGATGATAAAAACACAGCGAATAATCGCCCCGAAGATGCGCGAAAAGAGCTGGTCAAAGAGTGACCTGAGTTGCAGGCTGAGTGGCCCACGGCCGAGCGGCTCGGCATCGATCTGACGAAACGGCGCGAAGAGTGACTTGAGTGACAGTTCTAATGAGAAGAGGTCAGCCATGTTTTCGATTCTGATCCGCACCAGGTCGACTTGATCGAGCCAACCTGCCGTGTACCACCATTTTAAGAGCGGAAAAAGCATAGGCTCATTGTAGCACCCGCTTATCTGTTCCGGCTGGCCGCCGCTCACGCTATACTTGTGAGTAATGATTACTTCCCTTCGTTCTCGTGTCTCGCGTACTCTCGGTCGCGGTGTACAGACCGCCATGCGGCTCCGTGGCGGGGGTTCTGCCCTGCCAGGTCTGATCGTCGAACGGATCGATCCGACATTTTTAGCGCGCGCCCTCAGTACTGTGCCGAAAGGGGTCGTGGTGATAACCGGGACCAACGGGAAGACAACGACGACCAAGATGGTCGTGCAGCTGCTGCGAGCACATGGCCTAACGGTCTTCACCAACCCGTCTGGTAGTAATTTCACGCGTGGCATTGTCGCGAGCTTGCTGGATCACGTTGACGAGCATGGCCACTTGAAAGCGGATGTTGCTGTGCTTGAGCTCGACGAAGCGCACGCCGTTCATTTCGTCCGTCAGGCACCACCGCGCTTCGTCCTTGTCCTAAACGTCCTGCGCGATCAACTGGATCGGTTCGGTGAGATTGACCACACCGCTCGCCTGCTGAGCAAAGTCGTTGCTGCGACCACCGATGGTGTCGTCTTGAACCGAGAAGACAGCCTGGTCCGTAAGCTGGCTCCGACTGGCAGCAAAGTCGAGGTCCGTTACTTTGGCCTGAGCCGTGATCTGCAGGCGAAATTCCCGAGTGACGCCGAGCTACACGGCGGCCACACAAGCACGGCAAAAAACCCGGCCATTCACCCCGGTGACGTGACCTTGGAGACAGTCAAAGGACGTGACGCGACCTTTTCCTTCGGTAAAGCCATTCAATCACCGATCAGTTTGCAGCTTGATGGCGTCTATAACGTCCTGAACGCAGCCGGAGCGCTCGCCCTAGCGCGTATGATCACCGGCGCAAGCGCAGCCGAATCAAAACGGCTCCTCCATGAACTAAGTGAAGTGAAGCCTGCTTTCGGGCGCGGCGAAACCGTTGCTATCGATGGCAGGCCATGTGAAATCGTACTCGTGAAGAACCCGAGTGGGTTTCGCCTAGCGCTCAGCTCGTACGCCGATCAACCAGCCGCCACGATGATCGCGATTAATGACAACTACGCCGACGGCCGTGACATGTCGTGGCTGTGGGACGTTGATTTTGCCAGCCTGAAAGGCGTAGACACGGTGTCTGGCCTGCGCGCCTACGACATGGCGCTTCGGTTGCAGTATGACGAAGTTGATGTCAGTCACGTCGAGCCGCGCCTGGTACCGGCGCTGACTCGGTTCATCCACCAAACGTCTGGCCGACGACGAATTTATTGCACCTACACTGCCATGCTCACCCTGCGACGCGAGCTCGGCCGTCACTATCATCTGGAAGCTATCAAATGAAAACGATCCGATTACTCCACCTGTATCCCCGCGAGATGAATATCTATGGTGACTGGGGGAATGTCTTGACACTGAAGCGTCGCCTCGAGTGGCACGGCTATGGTGTTGAGGTCGTGTCGCACCACCCAGGTAAGCCGTTTCCGGAAGACATCGATTTGATTGTCGGTGGCGGTGGGCAGGATTCGGGGCAGAGTATTGTCGAGACCGATCTGCTGAAAATCGGTGACGAATTGCACCGTCTGGCCGATAACGACGTTCCGATGCTGATGATCTGCGGTCTCTATCAACTGTTTGGCCGCTTCTTTCAAACCGCCGAGGGTAAACGCATTCCAGGAATCGGCTTATTGAAGCTCGAAACCCATGCTGGGCCAAAGCGTCTGATCGGTAACATCGTGACCAAGACACCATTTGGCGATCTGATCGGCTACGAGAATCACTCGGGTCTGACGCAGTTAGATGAGACGCAGCGGCCCTTTGGCACGGTCATCAAAGGCGATGGCAATAACGGCAAAGACCAGACCGAAGGCGCGATTTACCGACAAGTATACGGCAGCTACATGCACGGGTCCCTCTTGCCCAAAAACCCGGCTTTCGCCGACCATTTGATTGAGGCCGCCTGCCAGCGTACCTTCGGTGAGTTCGAACCGGCTATCGTCGACGACCGCTTCGCCATTGCCGCCCGCCAACACGCCGAACGACGGCCCCGCTAACCGCTCAGGGTCGTCTCAGTTCAGATTTTGTATACTAGAGGGATGTCACACGCGCCCAAGCGACGCATTTACGAATTAGATTTGCTGCGCGGCTTCTTTATTTGCATCATTGTCCTGGACCATCTGCAGTTCTGGCCGAGTCCCTTGCAGTACCTTACCGGACAAGGGCGGCTGTGGGGTTCGGCGGCTGAAGGCTTCTTTTTGATATCGGGACTTTTGATTGGCTATTTGCGTGCCTATAAAGGCGCGTCGACCCCGCTCGGCGAACTTTCTAAAGGGTTGCTGAAACGGGCTGGTATGTTGTACATCTGGTGCGTCGGTATCACCTTTGCCGTCGTTGCCCTGACGGCCATCTTGCCAGGCGACGGTGCCCAACTGCCCAAGCTACCCGAAGCGGGACAGGTCAGTTCGTTGGGTACCTATGTTTTAAACGTTGTCACGACGCACTTCGCGACCGACTGGATCTATTTCCTTCGGCTATACGCCCTGATGCTCGCCGTAACGCCGCTGTTTTTGTGGCTGATTCGTATCGGCAAGTGGTACCTTGCCCTCGCGCTCACCGTTGGCACTTACGTCATTAGTGTCGCGACAGGCTTCAATGAAGGCGCCCTGCAGTGGCAACTGCTGTTCTTTGGCGCTGGCCTCGTCGGCTGGAAGCTGGAAACTATCCTGGCGTGGTTGCGCCAACGACCGCGTCTGCGAAGAGGGCTGATCGTCGGGCTTATTACCGGCGCCCTGAGCACGATGACCCTGAGCTACTTCATGGTGCATGGCTGGCGAGTTGTCGAAGCCCCGGGTGCCGTCTTTAGTCGCGACGCCTACGTCAGTGTCCGGGCTAGCGTTGACCCGCTGTTTTCGAATAACCCGTTACTGCCGCTACGGGTAGCGTTGGCATTCTTATGGTTCACCGGGCTACTGGCCCTGTTCCATGTCCTGCGGCCTTGGCTGCTACGGTACTTCGGCTGGTTGCTGCTGCCGTTTGGCCAGGCATCGTTGTCGATCTACTGTGCCCAAGCGTTAGTTCTTATGCCGATCGTCACGTACCTTCCCGTCACGGGTAGTTTTTGGTTAAATGGCCTCATTGGCGTACTGGTAGTACTGCTGTTCGCTGGCCTCCTGCGGATACCTGTCGTCCGACGTGTCCTGCCGCGCTGAATCAGCACCTTTTGCTGACTATCCGCCGACGAGCGTGCCGTCAAGATACTACCTTCAGTCGATGTATTCTTCGTACGCGCCATCATGCCAGAACTGCGGAGAACCATCACAGTTCTTTTGTGCGGCACGCGCAATTGGCACGAGTTCAGGGATAAGCCGGTCAGCAATACTGATCCGGTCTGGTTCTCCCTCTAATTCAGTCAACACGACGCCGGTCGTCGAAAGCTCACCCCACTGGCCTTCGTTTTTCGTCGTTTGATCCGTGTAATAAAAATCCGTTAGCTGACAGTTTTGTAGTAGTTCTATCGCTTCTTGTTTCGTGATTTCTGACTCCGTATTGGCCGCTACCAGGTCTTGCGATGGATCATCGCGTGGTTCCGACGTTTCGGATAGTTCATCCGTGTAGGTCAGCGTCACGTATATATGGTAGGCGCCGTACAGTACGAGCATCAACGAGATGGCCAAGGACAGAATACTCAGCACGAGCCCCCGGCCGTGAGGTTTGTGATGACGCATGTAGAGCGGCAAGCCGACAAGGTTAATAACCGCAACAGCCCCAGCGATCGGCACGAGTGTCAAGAACAAAAGTATGATGAGATATTCAAGACCAGACACGCCGCTGTCTTGAAGCAGTGACGCGTATAGAACCGCAGCAAGAAATAGCGCGACGCAAGCAGCTTGCAAAATGCCAAGCACGATAAAGACGTACTGCCACTTGAACGGCTTCCGGGTAGGTGATGGCTCAACCGGGCCAGTACCGATCGGATCGGGCGAAGAAATTGGTGGCTGGGTTTGATCTTGCATGTGTCGATTGTTCTTTCGCTTCATAATAAGAGTAAGTGGCTTGCATTGCAATTAACCTGGCGCCAGTCACCTAGCGCCAATATGAAAACGTCGTAGCCCTAAAGGACTACGACGTTTTCATATGGTCGGGGAGACAGGATTCGAACCTGCCTCATTCTTGCTCGCTCAGTCACTAAAGTGACCCGGCATTTATGAAATAAATGCCTTCCGCTCGGCCAAGCATTGCACCCATACCATGCCACAGGCTTGGTATGCCCATGGGTCGCAGGTCGACACCTGAACTATCAAATCAATAGAAAAACGCTGCGATCATGCGATCACGGCGTTTTTCTATGGTCGGGGAGACAGGATTCGAACCTGCGACCCCGCGGTCCCAAACCGCGTGCGCTACCAACTGCGCCACTCCCCGTGGCTACCGTAGTGTAACAGATGTCAGGCTATCGCGCTATGTGTCTTTTCTAGGCGCTACGATACTCTTTATCGTCTTGCAGCCGTTGGTTTTGTAAGCGAACATAGTCAGCCATTTGGACGGCAAATTTCTCGACCGCCGAGAACCGTTGCTTCAGTGAAGTGAGGTCGTTGACCATACCGACGACGTACGGATCCGGGTAGCGATTGGTAACGGGGCGGCCGATGGTATTGGCAACGATATTTTGGATCTGATTCACGTTTTGTTCTATGCACGCCATCCGCCTAGACAAATCACGGACATCTTGGGCTAAGCGCGGTACGGTTTCGATAATATGCGTCATCCGCGAGACATCATTGCGCACGTCGTGAAGGGCGCTGCTGAGCGCGTGTTGGATGTCAGTTCGGTTGATAGTCTCACCCATAACTCCATAGTACGAATGACCGGGCAAGAATAGTGTGATTTTTCTTACGCTAAAGCGAAACTATTTGGCAAATTCGATGGCGCGGGTTTCGCGAATGACGTTCACCTTGATCGTGCCCGGATACTGCATGGTTGATTCGATCTTTGTGGCGATGTCGCGAGCCAATTTGATCGCGCTTAAATCATCCACGTGCTCAGGGCGGACAATGATGCGAACTTCACGGCCAGCCGAAATGGCGTAGGCTTTGTCGACACCCTTGAAGCCGGTGGCAACGTTTTCAAGGTCACGCATGCGTTCGGCGAAGTTTTCGGCGCTGATGTTACGCGCACCGGGCCGGGCAGCCGACAGCGAGTCACACACCCGCACGACGAGGGCTTCTGGTGTCGTTGCTTCGACATCGTCGTGGTGAGCCTCGATGGCATGTGCAATCGCCTCTTTCATCCCATATTTACGGGCCAATTCGGCACCGATGTGGTGATGCTTACCTTCGATGCGATGCGTCACGGCCTTACCGACGTCGTGCAGCAAGGTGGCTGTCTTGGCGATGCGGACATCCGCCCCGATCTCACCGGCAATCAGTCCTGCTAGGTGAGCCATTTCGGTGGAATGCTTCAAAACGTTCTGACCGTAGCTGGTACGGAATTTCAGCTCACCCAGTAGCCGGAGCATCTCTTTCGGTACTCCGACGACACCACATTCACGGGCGGCGTCTTCTCCGGCGATGTCGATTTCTTTATCGATTTGCTTCGTCGCTTTGGCGACGACTTCTTCAATTCGAGCCGGGTGAACACGCCCGTCTTTCATCAGCATTTCAAGCGTCGCCCGTGCGACTTGACGACGCACGGGATCAAAACTCGAGAGCACGATCATACCTGGGGTGTCATCGACGAGTATATCGACGCCAGTCGCGCGTTGCAGCGCTTGGATATTGCGGCCTTCCTTACCAATAATTCGACCCTTCATCTCTTCGTCCGTTAGCTTCACGGCCGTGACGGTACGTTCGGCGGTTACTTCGGAGCTCATCCGCTCCATAGCTGTTAGCAAGATAACCTGAGCTTGTTCTTCAGCATCATCCATCGCATCTTTTTGCAGCTTCGTCACCAGTCCGGTCAAGTCGGTCCGGATGTCGCGCTCGGTCATGGCCATCAGCTTGTCGGCGGCATCTTGCTTGTTTAGCTTGGCGATTTTTTCTAGCTTCTCCTGCTGCCGACCTCGGATTTCACGAATTTCAGTTTTGAGTGCGTCGACTTCGTCTTCGGCATGTCGCAGCTTTTCGCTTCGCGTGTCGAGCTCATCAAGCTTGCGATCAATGTTTGTCTCGCGGTCAGCGATCCGGTTCTCGGCTTTTAGCAGCTCGCGACGACGTTCGTCTTCATCATCCTTGGCATCACGGGTGATCTTGAGGGCGTCGTCTTTTGCCTTCAAAACGATGTCGCTCGCCTTGTTCTTCGCGTCCGCTAGTACTTTGTCGGCATTCTGGGCGGCAGTCGTACCTTTGCGCTGGTTATAGACGGTGGTGGCGCCCACGCCAAATATCGCAGCGACGACTGCGATGAGTGCTTCTATCATAGGGGATCCTTTCTGTATGACCGATACTACCGGCAATCGCTATCACTTCTCTAGCCGTTAGTGCAGTCAAAAAAACAATTGATGTGATGCATTACTACACCATCTCCCCACTATACGCAGGACCCCTGATGGCGGCAAGTGACTAACGGCGAAGAATACTGAAAACGACTGTTCGTTCGGTACTGTTACCGGCCGCCGTCACCAAATTAAGCCCTGGCCTATCTGACGAAGCCGACGTGAGCAGGCTGTTCATGTCGACTTTGGAAGCGGTGATCGTTTCGACGGAAACGACTTCAAAGGTCAGGATGGCACGATCACCGCGCTCAATCTGAATGAGGTCACCGGCGGTCAACGTTTTAAGGCCGTAGAAAACACCTTCTTTTGTCGGACCATTGGCGTGAGCAATCAAGAGTGACGCGCCGGGCTCACCAGGTTTTGCACTTTGGGCGTACCATGCTGAATCATAAATCGTTTTCGGCGCCTGAAGGTGACCGCCATGGTCGATATCAAGTGGCATGACCCGCGACGCCACGCCGAGTCGTTCGATATTAAGGACTCGCGGGTCCATCGCCGCCGCAGTGTGTTTTGTTACGGCTGACGGCGACAATGGTGTCTCGGACGGCGTACCGGACGGAACGTCGGCCGACTGGGTTGCTGCCTGAGCTTGCCCGCTCGGCTGGCGGGTCTGCAACCAGCCCTGTATACCGATTCCAGCCCCGACAATAAGCGCGAGGCCGATCGTAGCAAGGACGAAGCGCGGTCGTCGTGAACGCTGCCACGAATGGTGCACGGGGATACGTGGCTCGATTGGCGCCGGTTCGTCAAGTGTCAGATCGGCTGGCAGGTTCAGCGAGTCGCTTGGCCCAACTGCTGTTTGCATCACGGCAGTCATGTCTGGCTTGGATGCTATTAATGGTTCAACTGGAGTTACTGGCATTTCGACAGGTTGCTCGATTGGCGCAATTGGTAATGTGGATTTCACTGGCGATACGAATTCAAACGACCGGGCTCCACTAGGCGGTAGCGGCGATACAGGCGTGATTGGTTCGACATAGACGGGAATCGTCGGCAGTGGCATAGGTATGGGCGCTGACATAGGTTCAGCGACTTGAAAGTATGACGTGGCGGCCGGCTCAATAACAGGAGCTAGTGGTTCGACGACGATCGGCTCAGCCACAGGTGGCGTCGCAACAACTGGCGTCGGCTCAATAGTTTGCGCAGTTGGCGGGGTGACAGGTCGCTGGGTAATCCGCAGCGCCGTAGAGCGCTGACCGACCGGGTGTAACTGTCGATTATAAGGCGAAGGACGACCACCAGGGTCAACCTCGTGTTGTGGGCGTAACGGTAGCATATTTTTTGACGTCTCTTTTGTTTCTCTCTCGTACTGGCGACATCATACGTCCGAATTGTCGTCATGTCAAATTGCTCGTGACTATTTTGTCGGGTGGGTGATGCGCGGATCTGCACCGTAGTGTGGCAGTACAATCTTGTCAGTCTCGCCACGATCGAGTTGATCTATTGC
>DASVSL010000012.1:0-11827 GCA_036388095.1 Saccharimonadales bacterium (SeqCode)
AGGTCGCCGATGAGATGGGTAGTGAGATGTGCGATGCATCTGGTGCCGCGGCTTTTTTATCGGCTTTGCGTTCGATTGGTGTGAAGGTGCTGCTGGTCTTTTTCTTGCTGGTACTTAGTGCGTCAAGCCGGTCGAAGTTGCTATAGACGTTATGGGGCGCGTAGCGATCGCTAGCGCGCCAATAGGCCCCCGCGTTAAAGAACTGATCAAGGTCGACGCCATAGCCGCCGCTACGAATCATATCGAGGGCGCGTTTGCTGCCGCCGATGTGCGCCATACCGATGTCGTAGGCCGCCCCCCATTCGACGTAGTACGGCCGGACGCTGCGGACGGGACCAATCAGGGCCGGACGAGCTTCTTGGTACAATGCCAAAAAGCGCGTGATGCCTCCTTCGGCGATGGCTTCATAGACGACACCAGCGTCTTTGATACCCGATTGCGGGCGGGCGTCAGGGCTGTTTTCGATCATGACACCCGTCACCTGGCGCTTGGTTGTAGCTTCATCGGCAACTTCAATGCCCGTTAGCGGAGAGTAAAATTTCGGTGGTTCGGGCTTCTTGATCGGCGGTGTGTTGTAGACCGTCGGTAGCTGGGCCTGTGGCTGTTGCCACATCCAACCCAGCACACCCATGCCCGTGGCCAGCAGTACCGCCACGGCTACGGCGAAATAGCGCACGCCGCGGTTATCATGCAGCAGTTGGTGCAGCCAGGTCCAACGGTTGAGGGGCAGTTTCAGTTTTTGTGTTGGGAACATTTCGTTCTATAGTACCGTAAACAAGAGCGTTTTGGCGAACTGCTAGCCGAGAGCGTCGATTGCGGTCTGTAGACGTGCGAGTGATCGGTCGCGTCCGAGTAGTTCTAAGGTACGGTCGAGTTCGGGTGAAAACGGTGCCCAGGTGACGGCGATTCGGATGAGGCTAAACAGCACACCGGGCTTTTGTGCCGTTATGACGAGTGACTCGTTGAGTGCCGCCTGGATTGATTCGCTGGTCCATGATGTTGCCAGTAGCGAGGTATGGGCAGTTTGTAGCAGCAGCGCTAGTTCGCTGTGGTCGAATTTTTTGAGCTGTCTGTTCGAGTCGATTAATGTCATGTCAATCGTCGGTTCCCGGAAGAAATAGTCTGTCAGTGCGGGCAGATCGGTCAGGGTTTTTAGGCGTTCGTGGGCGATCGCGAGTACCTGTCGCTGGTATGCTTCGTCGCAACTTGCGGCACTGTCTGGCCAAAAATCAGTCACACGGTCATACAGCTCGTCAATCGAAAGCTTACGTATGAATTGTCCGTTCATCCAGACGAGGCGTTTTTCATCGAACCGGGCACCGCTGCGCTGTACATGATCAAGACTGAATTTGGCGATCAGTTCGTCGTGGGTAAACACTTCTTGCTCGGTGCCATCGTTCCAGCCGAGCGTCGCGATGAAACTGACTAACGTTTTGGGCAAATAGCCGTCTTTGATATAGTCCAACACATCTTTGGCGCCATCACGTTTGCCAAGTTTTTTGTTGCCGACGTCGTTCATGATGTGTGGCACCGTCGCGAAGGTCGGTCGTACATGGACATCGTGTTGACGTTGTCCGTCCCGACTGACAACGTATTTTTCAGGCGACTCGCTCGGCGCCAACGGCCGATTTGCCTTGCCTCGCTCCGCCGGGAAGGCAGAGCCGTCTGAAAAAGAGTTGTCAGTCGGTTCGGCTACCGATGCATGTATATCAAGCGCTTCGTATAGATTCAAATAATTCGGCATGCTGCTGATGAATTCTTGCCCGCGAATGATATGGGTGATGCCCATTTCGGCGTCGTCGACGATGTGGGCAAAGTTATACGTCGGATAGCCGTCACTTTTGATGAGGATAAAATCGTCGACGACCTCTGGGCCAAATGACATGTTGCCCATGATTTCGTCAGTCCATTCGTATGGCTTGGGGTCACTTTTAAACCGAAGCGGCGTTGTTCCATCCCATTTTAGTAGGCTCTCGGGTCGGTGGTGGCGATATAAAAAGGCTTGTTTTTTAGCTTGGGCTGCTTCGCGAAATGCTTGCACCTCGGCAGCGCTGTACGGATCAGCGTAGGCGCGGCCACTATCAATCAGCTTTTGTGCCCAGCGATGATAAATTTCAAGACGTTCTGATTGCAGATATGGGCCGGTCTCGCCTGGTTTGTTCGGTCCGAAATCGTAGTCGATACCGAGTTCGTGAAGTGTATGAACAATATGGTCGATTGAGCCGGCAACCTCACGGTTTTTATCGGTGTCCTCGATCCGCAAGATGAACGTGCCATTTTGCTGGCGCGCTAGTAGCCATGCAAATAAGGCAGTACGTACACCGCCAACGTGCATAAAGCCAGTTGGACTGGGGGCAAACCGAGTCACGATTTTTGTCATATCAGGTTATTCTAACAGATAAGAATTCGGGGGCGTACTAGCTAGAGGCTACCGGCGATACGGAGCAACTGTTCGTTGCTAAGTGGCGCGTCGCCGCTGATGGTATACAAAATACCTTTGTTGACCCAGGCGGCTTTGCCTTTGTAGGTATAGATGGTCAGGCCTTGCTGGCTGTTGGTGACGTAGCTGTTGTCGGCTGCACGAGCAACCACGTTGTCGAAGACAGTTTGTGAGTCCCAGGTGCTCTTTTGTTCGGTGACGGTGTATTTGCCAGTGCCACCATTTTGCATGAAGTTGATACTGACTTGGCCGGGCGAAAACGCAACCGGGCCGTTAAAACGGTAGCCGTCTGGACTGTAGTCTGGGTAGCTGGCCGCAACATCGGCCTGCGCTGCCGCCACACGGACGGATAGCCCTGGCAGGTTGAGATACGTAAAGTAGCCGCCGAGGACGACCAGGGCACTGACGGCCATTAAGAATGACGCGACTCGCGGTTTGCTTGATAGGAGGCCGCGGCGCTGTGCTTTGGCATCCACCGTGCTTGGCTCGGTGGCGGCGGGGGCCGGGGTTGGTTTGATTGCCTGACGGACTGTCCGTGAATTGAGTACAGATGATTGCGGTTTGCTGATAGCCGGGCCCATGCCCTGCATACCCATACTCATGGCAGGTGCAGCGGCTGGCTGTGCGGCCATACTGATAGGCTGGATTGGCTGCGGGTGCGGCGCAAAGCGGCTGATGAGATCGCTTTTTGCGACGTGACCGGTCGCTGGTTTGCGTCGGTGTGAACCGACCTGCGTTTTGCTGACAGGCTTCTTAAGGACGTCGCGTCGTAACGTCGTGCTGCGCTGTGGGGTGCCATGAGCTTGTTTGGCGTGAACCGGTGTGCGTGAGTGCAGTGTTTCGCTTGCGGCCGGGCTACTAGGCGCCACGTTGGTAGACGAACTCGACTGGGCCATCGGCAAGCCGCTGATAGAGTCGTAGAGTTTGCCGTTGATGCTGAATGTGTGTTTTGAAGTCATAAAAATAGCTTAATTGTGTTGGTTTTCGTCTCTTGCAACCATTACCACTATCCTAGGCAAAGTCCTCGTAATACGCAAGCGTTTTTTTCTGCCCTGTTTGCTATACTCATTAAGACGCTTTAAAAGCCTACCCTACCCCATGCAACAACACTCCGTCTCGCCCCGCAAACGCAAATTAATGCTGTACTTTACCTACGGCATCATGACTGCCGCCGTCGCGCTGATTTCAGCCTTCTGTATTTTTCTTGTGCTAGGCTACCGAGTCGATTTGAAAAACGGCGACGTCGAGCAAGGAGCGCTATTGCAGTACCGCAGTTTTCCGGCTGGTGCCACGATCAACCTTGATGGTGCCGCACTTTCATTTGTTACCCCTGGCAAACAAGGCATTGATGTTGGTCGACACACGGTTCGTTATAACCTGGCCGGCTTTGAACCGTGGGAAAAAACCGTCACCGTCAAAGCAAGCGAACTGCGCTGGCTGAACTACGCGCGTTTGGTGCCGAGTGATCTAAAGACGACGTCGCTGCGCGAGTTTCCGACCGTCGTCGGCCAGTTACCGTCGCCGGACCGTAAATGGATCATGCTGCAGGCTGCAGACAGCAAACCCGAGTTTACCATTGCCGATCTACGTACCGAAGACGATGTGAAGTTCACGACTCTCGCCTTGCCTGCCGGGACCTATACAGCGCCCGCTGCCGGGCAAACCAGTAAGTTTGAGCTGGTGGAATGGGATTTTGGTGCCCGCTACGTCCTCGTTAAGCACACTATCGGTACAACGATTGAATATCTGCGTGTCGACCGGACAGAGCCGGCTGCCGTCGTTAACCTGTCGCAAAAGCTTGGCGTGACACCTGAGGACATTCATTTCTCGGGCACCAGCGGTACTGTCTTTTATGCCCTCGATGATGGCGCTATCCGACGGCTCGACAGCGGTGCGGGCACATTGTCGCAGCCGATCGTCTCGGATGTCGCCAGTTTCCGCCTCTATAAGACCACCTCACTCGCCTACGTAAAAAAGCCTGTCGACAACCAAGTCAGCGTCGGCGTCGTCATTAATAATAAAGCGGTCCGACTGAAGTCGTACGACGCCAGTTTGCCGGTGAGCGTTGACCTGAATGAGTACTTCAACGACTTTTATCTCGCGGTCGGCCGCGGCACAAGTGTCGAGGTGTACAAAAACCCAGAGAGCGACGACCGTAGCCGTATCGCGACGGTCGGCTCGAACGCGTCGATCTCGTGGCTTCGTTTTGGTAACAATGGGCGCTTTATTGTCGCTGGTACCGGAACGCAGTTTACGACCTATGATATTGAGACCGACGAGAAATTCGAAGTCAATCTGCCTGGTACGCCCGCCGACCCCGCCAAGCCGCTCCAGTGGCTCGACGACTATTACTTGGTCTCGACGGCCGACAATGACCTTCGTATGACAGAATTCGACGGCACCAACCAGCACGTCCTGACGACCAGCCTCGCCGGGCAGCCAGTAACGCTTAGCAGCACCGGTGAATACGTCTTTAGTCTGACCCGAACGCAGGGTGGCGTCTACGCCCTACAGGCGACGGCGATGACCCGCGAGCAATAGAACTTGCTAATCGCTCTACTTACGCTCTGGCTTTGCTCGTAGTACTTTAATCGAGGTTGAATAATCGTTCGAACAATGTCGGTGCGTTACCAGCGATTGACGGTGCATTGGTCTCGCTGGTCGTTGTCGCTGGGCCAGCGGTGACTTTGGCTGGATCAGGGCTGATCTGCTCGGCAATGACGACAAGACGTTTCAGCGCGGTTCCTGGTGGCGTACAAGTGACGAGGGTCGCCAGTGGCTTATCGCCATCGATCACTAGTTCGCTGACCTGATTCGGGTTGATGATTTTCTTTTGGGTCACACTGTAGGTATAGCGCGTGCCGTTATAGTGTAGATAAAAATTATCACCTGTATTGAGCTTATCGAGCTGCACAAAAACGAATTTATACGCGCCGCTATCAAAAACGTCGTTACTGGAATGACCAAGCAGCACGGTGTTGCCGGCTTGTCCGGGAATACTGTTGGCACCTGGGATTGGATAATGGACGACACCACCACGTAGTTTGTCCTGGATGACGTTTTCAGCCAGTGATGGCACGTCATAGACGACAGGCGCATCGACGTTGATTTTTGGGATGACGATCTTGGCTTCTGGACCGACTTTGGTCTCGACGGTCGGATCGAGCACGATATTCGCTGGGTTGATCGAGCCAGGGCTGACGTAGGCACGCACCTGTGCCACGAGAAGTTGGTTGTACTGCAAAATAGCAAAGGCGACGGCAACAGTCAGACCGGCGACGACCGGCATGAAATGGCGGCTGGAGCGGACGTTTTGGCTCCTGGTCTTGACTGTGTCGACCAGCTTGTGACGAAGCTCATCTTCGACTTGCTCGCGGCTGAGTGGTTGCGCCGCAGCTGCCGGTGCTGCCTTGGATGCTGCAGCTGGCACTGGCGTAGTGCCCTGCTGCCGTTTGTCGAGTTCGGCCATGTAGTAGCGTTCGTAGTACTGCTGGTAATAACTCTGCCAGGCACTGTGATACTGTTTCATGTCATGTGGCTGGTTCTCTGCTGCCGTGTGGTCGGCGGTTTCGCTATGGGTGCGGCGATACGGGCTCTCGGTTTGCTCGGTGTCGTATAAAGTATCAATCTGGCGACGCATGAGCTCGGCCGCGGCCGTTCGATCAGGTGAAACAGCCACAGGTTGGGCAGTGTGCGGCGTCGATGTCGAATTGTCAGAATCTGTCGGTTTCATGGCTTTCTTGTATATATTGTACAATCAGACGTGTCCTATACCAACGTGGATACTCTGGGCGAGTGGCGGAATTGGTATACGCGCACGACTCAAAATCGTGTTCCTAACGGATTGAGGGTTCGATTCCCTCCTCGCCCACCAATCCAAACATTTTTCGCCAGGGCGCACTTCGTGCCGTCTTCACGAACAAAATCTGGTGTCCACTAGGACGTGCCGGTTCGATTCCGGCTCGCGGCACCAGAGGTAAAGAAAACCAGCGGCACTTGCCGCTTCGCACGTACGCGTCGCCATGGCGACGCCGTATTCGAACAAAATCGTGTTCCTATACGGATTGAGGGTGAGGACTGCCGGTGGCAGTCCGGAAAGCGATTTTCCGATGCAAGCTTTGCTTGCAATCGCGAAATCGTGGGGTCGCGGAACGTGACCGATTCCCTCCTCGCCCACCAGATATAATGGCCCGTCTTTATGGCGGGTCACTTTATCTGATGGTGTCTTAATCCATTGAAGCAACAGCGAAAGTAGATAGTAGGCCTGCTATAAATGCAATTAGCAGCGTCAAACCTGCCGGCAGTAGATAGCCGATAGACGAATTTGTATTGTTCTTTGATTGCCGTTTCGCGTAACTGACCGTCACGCCGCTGACCAAGCTAATCAGCATACCGATAATACCGATCGGGAGGCCGACTATACTCTCAAAGCCGAAATTATTGCTGAGGCCTGCCGCTACTAGACTGCCGATCGGTACCCCGATCACAATCAGTGCGATTAGTGCGTAACGCTTGAACTTTTCCATGAGATATATAGTACCAAATTGCATCGCTGACGCAATTAACTTGCTGCTAGTGCCATGGTTGCTATTTTTTGGCGGCATTTATAGTCTTCGGCGAGCCGTAAAATCCTAGATGTAATCTCGTTCAGTTCACCCGTATGCTGTTCAGAAATCGTCCCGTCAACTTCTTCTTTCATGTAACGAACGATATCGAGTGGGTCACTGCTTGATGGCATGCGTAGCTCGACCCGACCACGGACGAAGGCGCTATCGTAGCGATCTTTGTACCCGCCGCTGGCGGGTTTTACCTCATAAGGCACGCACCAGTTCACCTCGCCCCAACTTTGTTGCACCAGCCGAACGTCATGGGTTTGTTCTGGAAAGAACGCGCCGTGGTCGGCCCGTGCGGGAACCGGGACGGCGAACAGGCTTGGGCATTGCAGGCGCGTGATGGTCAGCAACGTGCCGAGTTCGTACGCGAGGCCTCGTCGGGCTGAGATGGCGCCGAAATCATCATTTGCTTGAGCGGTATCGTGTAGATCAAGGTTGCTGACAGCCAGGCTCACTAACCGATCGTGCGTCTGTTCGCTGGTCTGCTGGGTAACGTAGCCATCGACCATTTCGTGGTACAGCGGCAAAAATGATCGATGCATTTCGATCCGGTCCGGCACGGCGTACAAACGACCGTCGCTCCACTCGTTGTTCATGTGGGATACGATAAATCCCTCTTGAGCGTCCTTCCAGGATCGATTAGCCGCCTCGAGCCGATCATGCCGTTCATCGGCCGACAAGTACCGTCCCATCAAACCCGACTCTGCCGCAACCGACCCGGCCACGAACTGGTACGTCCAGGAATGTTTGGCGGATTTCAGTTGTTCGTACATGAAATACAAATCGTCGGCCCGTTCAGGGCCGACGAAGTCTTTTGGCAGTTGCAAGTAGCGGTAGAGCTGGTCCATGTACGGACGCTTCATGATGGGCTGTTCCGGCTCGTCGTTGCCATTTGTCATCATGGTACTGCTTATCGCGGGTCACATCAAGCAGCTGTGGTGGCGTCGGCAGATAATCGGTTTACCAGGTTGTTGCGCAGCGTACTCAGCACGCCTGGCGCGATCGTTTTGCGGTACGTACGTGACCCGCTACCGGTCAGCATACGTGCGGTCGTGAATTCGAGCGTCGTGTTGTTTGGCCACGCTTCATGGCCACGTGAGTTGCCCAGATCGTTGCCGTCGATCAGACTGATTTGCTTCGTGTTATATCGCTCCCAATCACTTTCGCTAACGGATGCTTTTATCTGTACGTGGCGCTCAAACCGGTTACCATCGCCGTGGAAGTAAATCCCGTCACTTCGGTACTGCGGCTGCTCGAGCGCGTCGCCATAGAACCCCGTTGTCACGGCAAGCTGCTTGCCATCACAGGGCTCGTTCATCAACAGGCAGAACGTTTGTTCATGGAGCAAGCCGCGACACATATTGATTTCGTGGCGAAGTGACTCGACGAGGGGGCTATTTTGGCTAAGATGAAGCCTGGTTGACAAATGCGCTCGCTCGCGTCGCAGACTGTCCATGTACAGCAGCGTGTCTGCCGTCACTTGCTGTAGGCCATGTTGGAGTTCAGGTAGCTTGAATCGGTCGACGATTAACGCGGCTTCTGCATCGGTCGGTGGTTTATTGAAGACGACCGGTCCGTACACCGCCGTTTCGACGAACAGGGCTTCGGTCTGAGCACGAAAGTACTGCGCTACGTCACCCTCTTCGAGCGAGATTTCGCCCGCTTCAAGGAGCAACATTTCGGCATCGCGCAGATGACCATCGCTCGTGACGCCGTGCAGGGCGAGGTCCCTGGCTGCCTCGATACGTAGTTGGGCGTCGGCATAGAATTCCATGCGGCGATTGCCCTTGTCGGCAGCGGATCGTTGAATCTGTTCAAGACGATTAATTTTGGTATCTGTCGAATCCATGTCGACGTATTATCACATAAGAAATCTGTATATCAAACTGTCGTGAAGCTGGTGGCGATCGCTTCGAGCGGTTTGGTCGGGTTCCAGAGTAAATACGCGCTCACCCGGGCGGCCGTCACGCCGCGCCAAATTGCCATCGGCTGATCGAATGCCTGTGTCACGACGTGTCCGTCATGGGCGACAACCAGCTGCGTCTGATGGTAGGTGACGATCGTACACGGATACGTCGTCGTGAACTTATGAAGCGTTTCGACAAGCTGCTGCAGTTGCATCGAAAAACTCAGGATACGTGGGTAGTACACGCTTTGAAATAATTTCTGCAGCTGAGCAAACGAAACGACAAAGGTGGCCTGAGGGTTAGCGACGACTTTCGCAGCCGCTGGTAGTAGAAGATCGACTGCATCTCGGGTAATAACGACGCGGCCGTCGACTAGACGTTCGAGTGCCATCGCCGTCTCGCTGTTTCGTCCCGCGTCCCCGATCAGCAAACATAAATCGGCCCAGGCGCAGGCGGCTTCGAATTCGGGTAAGGCCTGCCGGGCAAACCCACCAGATTTGTTGCTTGGCAAGAAAACGGCGTCGGCAACGGCCGGTGGTACTACCGCGCGCAGAACATCGGGCAGCACGGCGCGGATTTGCCCCGCCCCTAACTTGTGGCTCACTTCGTACGCGTCGCGAACGGCCACAAAACCAAGTTTGTTACCGCCGATAATGGCCAGTCGGCCGGCGTGCGCTCGTTGCTCGGGCTTGTTCCACTGAATATCGGGAAACAGCGCCGTACCGGCTTCTTGTATCTGCCAGTACGGGTGGTTAAGACTCATGCCAGTTCGATGCTGACCGGACAGTGGTCCGAGCCCATGACGTCAGCGTGGACGGCGGCGTCCTGGACGCGGTCAATGATGCCGCTGCTTGCCAGCCAATAGTCAATCCGCCAGCCGACGTTGTTGGCCCGTGCTCCGCCCCAGGCCGTCCACCAGCTGTAGACGTCTTTCATGTCCGGGTAGACGGCGCGGAAGGTATCGACATAGCCTGCTGCAAGAAAATCATCGAAGCGTTCGCGTTCTTCGTTGGTGAAGCCGTGTTTGCCGACATTTTGCGTCGGGCGGGCGAGGTCGATTTCTTGGTGGGCAACGTTGAGATCACCGCAGAAAAGCACGGGTTTAGCGGATTGCGGCGTTGCCGGTTGCGCTGCTCCCTCACCGTCCGAGCCGGACGCCTCAGTCTGCTGCTCACCGACGCCTTGCACTCCATCTGAACCGTGCTTTTCTGCGGCCCGTGTAGAATAAGCGCCGTTTTCAAGGCCTTGCATGTACGCCAAAAAGGCCTTGTCCCATTGGTCGTAGCGCAGGCTCAGGCGGCTCAGATCACCTTTGCTGTTCGGTGTGTAGACGGTCGCGACCCAAAATTCTTCGAACTCAGCCGCGATGACGCGACCCTCGGCATTAGGATCGCCGTACGTATCACCGGTAACGCCGTATTCTTTGATGATGTCTTCCGGAAAGCCGTCAATGTACTGCAGTGCTGGTTCTTTACTGAAAATCGCCGTGCCGCTGTAGCCTTTTTTGACGGCACTAAAAAAATGTTCGTGGTACTGCGGCAGATCCAGCTCGACCTGGTCGCGACTGGCTTTGGTTTCTTGCAGACACAAGATGTCCGGATCGTGCGTGGCGATAAAATCTTGCAACGCACCTTTTTTCAAGACGGCTCGGATACCGTTGACGTTCCAGCTGTATAATTTCATGCTAATTAGTATATCAGTACTGTATTTAGACAGATGACACTACGTCGTATCATTGATAAATATTATATAATATGCTAATATGAGAGTTAGGCGTCCCTTCTACGAAAGTATAGGTCAGCTATGCACATTGTCAGATCCATCTTCTCCGTCATCGCAACGGTGCTTCGCTTCGTCGTCGATAAGACATCGTTCATCTGGCGGCCTTTTGCCAGGTTCATCTTCTACCCGGTCGTCAAGTTCTTCATCGCCGTGGCTAAGGAGCTTCACTGGGTTCTTCTGGCGTACATCACATCGCGGATCATCGCAATGCTGGTCTTCATGGTGCTAGAAGGCTGGAATCCGCTTGAGGCGTTCTGGTGGTCCGGCGTGGCCGCCCTCACTATCGGCTACGGAGACTTTTTTCCCGAGTCGACGGCAGGCAGATTGATCGCAGATGTCTTCCAGCACTTCTGGATCTTCTACTGCGGTCTGGCAATCGGAGCCCATGTCGTGAAGTTCCTGATCAAGGAGTTCCACGTCTTCACGCACAAGGAGCAGGAGTGGCTCTTCGACGCGGTGACGCGCTGCTACGAGTTGCTGCGCTTCATCGCACTCCTCTTGGTGAGAATTGCCGAGAAGCACGACATCAAAGACATCCCACCGATCCCCTTCCTTCACAACGACATGATCGCACCGCTGCCACTGCAGCCGAAGGACCTTGAGGATGAGGAGATCGTTGACGAGTACGACAATGGTCCGAATCTGGACCACGTCTTGGCTCACGCCGCTTCGTAGACGGCGCACCGGAGGGCTCAGCGCAGATCTTGCGCTGAGCCCTCTACTTCTTTTTTTCAGTCACCATGTGTGGCTCTTTTTTATATGAATCAGTAAATAAAAAAGGCCGGAGCCTGACCGTCTGCGCGTGGCAGTATGGTCAGGCTCCGGCACTTGCCGAAGACCTAGCTCACATCAGAGCGGCGAGTTCTGCCCCGGGTGACGGTGCAGCGCGCTTGGGAGAAGCTTCTCACCGAGGGACAGCGTGAAGTCGTTGTCGTCAAACCGTTCGAACGAGATGTACTTCTCGCCGTTCGGGGCGATGAATTCGACAAACTCGACAACTCCGGAGGCGTTGACACCTGTGTCGCCGGTTGACGTGTACTTCCCTTCTCCGAAGTCGTTACGCTTGTACACGACGCCGCCGTAGA
>DASVSL010000013.1:0-21250 GCA_036388095.1 Saccharimonadales bacterium (SeqCode)
CCTGAGTCGTTCGAAGCCAAGTACAAGATCCGCGTCGATCAGTTTTTGGACTACAAAGCCTTGGTTGGCGACAGCTCGGATAATATTCCCGGTGTTCAGGGCGTGGGCCCGGTCGCCGCCCAGAAGCTCCTGCACGACTACGAGACGCTCGACGGCGTCTATGAAAACTTATGGCAGCTCAAAGACTCGATGCGTCACAAACTAGAAACGAGTCGCGACAGTGCCTACATGAGTAAACAGATCGCTGAAATATGGCTCGATGCGCCGCTTGATCTGGACTTGTCGGCGATGGATGTCAACGATCTCGACACGGCGAAGCTTAAAACCTTACTGACGCAATTGGAGTTTCGTAGTCTGCTGCGTGGGCTACCGGACTGGATGCAATCCGACCAAGCCGTCAGCCTCGGAGAGGGGCAAGTGGCGGACGTTTTGCCTGATACAGCGGTCGGGGCTGACTCGCTGCTACCGAGCGGCCCGCTGACGGTCTGGCGTGACGGCGACGACTGGTACCTCAGCAGCAATGCTGGCGCTGCCGCCAAGCTCGATGTACAGCAAGCGATGAAGCACCTAGCCGGACGGCAACTGGTGGCGCACCGCGCCAAAGATGTTCTGAAGGAACTGCTGCGGGCCGGAGCGACGGACATCCCAAGCGTGTCGCATGACACCGAGCAAGCCGCCTTTTTACTTAACCCGCTGCAAAAATCACGTGCCCTGAGCGACCTGATGGGCATCGAAGAAACCGATCCGCTGGTCGCGATCGCCGCTGTGCGGGCGCTCAGCGTCGAGCAGGCAGCGGCCCTCGACAAATTGCCGAAGTTGGCGCACGTGGCGCGTGAGTTTGATTTCGCCCTGATGCCGGTGTTGGCGCGGATGGAAGTTCGCGGTATTCGGATTGACCAAACCTTCTTGCAGGCTATGAACGACGATCTGACCCGCGACATCGAGGCGACGAAAAAAGCCATGTTCGAACTTGTGGGGTATGAATTTAACATCGGTAGTCCCGCGCAATTGGGCGACGTATTATTTGGCAAACTCCAGCTATCGACGCTTGGCGTCAAAAAAGGCAAGACCGGCTGGAGCACCGGCCAAAAAGAACTCGATAAGCTACGCGGCTCGCATCCGATTATCGAACTCATCGAAAAATACCGCGAACTAACAAAGCTGCAAAGTACCTACGTCGACGCCTTGCCAAAACTCGCCGACGGACACTCACGTCTGCACACCGACTTTCGCCAAGATGTCGCCGCGACGGGGCGACTTAGTAGCTCTGACCCAAACCTGCAAAACATCCCCGTCCGGACCGAACTTGGCCGCAAGATCCGCCAGGCCTTTGTGCCCGAACCAGGCAATGTCTTTGTCAGCGCGGACTACAGCCAGTTCGAACTACGCCTCGCCGCCGTGTTAGCCGGTGACCAACCGATGATCGACGACTTTAACAGCGATATCGACATTCACGCCAAGACCGCCAGCGACGTCTACCATGTGCCGCTCGATACGGTCACCAAAGCCCAGCGCCGCGATGCCAAGGTCATTAATTTCGGTGTGCTGTACGGTATGGGGCCGCACGCGCTGGCGCAGAACACCGGCATGAGTTTTGCCGAGGCCAAAGCTTTTATCGACGAATATTTCCGCCTGCGCGCACCAATCCGTAAATACATCGACGCCACCATCGACCACGCCAAGCGCGAAGGCTTCGTCGAAACCTACTTCGGCCGTCGCCGCCCAACGCCCGATGTCCAATCGACTAATTTCATGGTTCGCCAATCAGGTGAGCGTGCCGCCGCCAACATGCCGATCCAGGGCACTGAAGCCGACCTGATGAAACTGGCGATGTTGAAAGTCGATCAGCGGCTGGGTGACCTTGGCGAGCAGCTGCTGCAAATCCATGACAGTATTTTGGTAGAATGCCCGGCCGACAAGGCGGACGAGGTCGGGGAACTGCTCAAAGAGACGATGGAAAATATTTATCCCGAACTCGGCATCAAGCTGAAAGTTGATGTCAGTACTGGTAAGAACTGGGGTGAAACCTGATGCTGTTATATATTGCAGGCAAGGTAAGCAAAGACTCGCAGTTCGGGACCCATCATTGGCGTGATGCATTCGTAGCCCAGCTGGCCGAATTAAGTAGTCTTAAACTGTCGCACTTGGACCCACTAGCCTACGAGAGCGACCGGACGTATGAGCCTGAATTCATTTTTAACAAGGATTGCTGGTTGATCGATCAAGTTGACTGCGTCGTCGTTTATTTGAGCGATGATATATCAGTCGGTGGTTCACAAGAAATGTTGATTGCAAAGTACCTCCGCAAGCCGTTGATTGGGTTTGCGCCACTTGGGGGCAAATTCAATCAAACCGAAAAAGAGTTTCTTGGCCGGACTATCACAGATTACGTCGACCCATTCGTCCATGCGTCGTGTGATGTCGTGGCTAGCACGATCGAAGATGTTGCGCGGGCACTTTGTAATCTTCCGCCACAGCCGAAAAATATCTCACTGATCGACCGCGCCATTGAGCGGGCGCAGGCGGTGCTGGGATGAATGACCTGAACGAACAGCTCCTACGTCAACTGGTCCGGCAGATGAAGATCATCAATTTCTGGATCACGCTGTTTGGTACGATCGTCGTCGCGGCAATCATCGCCCTTGGCATTCTCATTTTTCAGGTCGTCAAAGTCATCGAACACACCAATGAGCAACTCAGCGGCGTGACAAGCCAGCTCAAAAGTAGCGTTGATGTGAAGAGCGACGTCTGCGGTGGCAGCGGTGATGTGGCGGCGTTCTTGCAGGCTCGTGGCATCTGCGACTGACGGCCCGAAGCGCTATTGCATTTTTAATACACTTATGCTATAATTAAATAAGATACAAGTCATATGACACAAACAGCATGAAACCATCACATCTCTGGCGTCGCTTCCGGCCACAACGATCGCACCCGGCGGTGCACCATGACCTCGTCTCCCAGGTGCGCCTGCGCATCGGGGAAGTCTGGCACCCTGACCGACATCACGATCATAATGCATTATTCAACCAGCTGCACGAAGCGGCGGCGATGCAATCACGCCGGGCTCAATCGAGTCACTCGGCGGTTGATGAATTCGCCCTTCTTTTGCTGCGGGCACCGGCGGCCGTCGCTGCCCAGCGCCAGATGGACCGTCACGAGCACGGCTACCGTCACCGTGAGGCACGGCTGTTCGAGCTGATTGATTTTAATGACACTTTCGTCAGCACTGTCTTGGCCCTGACCCCCGAGCAGCGAAAAGATTTCTTGGCCGTCTGCCGACAAGAACTGGACCGTTTTTGTAGTGAGCTTGGCGTGCCGACCTTTACCGACGAACAGTACATGGCCATCGTCCGAGGTCTGAGCCGTGAAATCGCCGTCTATATCGGGGCTCACCAGCAGGGGTTCGACGCGCAGATGACCAGCCGGGTGCAAGACTCGATGGGCGTCGACATGACCGTGACGGATCCTCGTACCCACCGCACTGTCGGGATTGATTGTAAGACACCGAGTGCCTACCGTCATCGCTTGATCGAGCTGGTTGAGCAGGGCAGGTTGAGCGATGCAGCGGGCGCTCACGCTGACGAGCTCGGCTTCATTCGACTGCATAATGGTCATGGCAGTGAAGCCGTCGATGTCACTATGGTGCGAATCGACGAGCAGGAACTGGGTGAGATTACGGCCTTCGCATTTGCCGATAGCACAGCTCTCGGCCATCTATTAGCTCGGGTGCTGACTGATACGCTATCACGACCAAAAACTTGACGAATGTAAAACGCTCACGTATAATCCCCGTTATCACGCAAAAAAAGTGAAAAGCGAAAGAGACAAACATGTACACCCAGGTAAAAAAACTATCTATTGCCGCTATGGCAATTGCCGTTGCTGCCGCCCCGGTGGTAGCTTCGGCCGCAAGTAGCACCGCCAACACTACCATTAACGCCACTGTTAACTCGGTGATCAGTGTCTCCAGTGTTTCTCCGGTAACACTGAACTTGACACCAACGTCTGGCGGTGTGGTCAGTAGTTCCAGTGACACGGTGAGCGTTAGTACAAATAATACAGCCGGGTACACACTGACCTTGGCCGACAACGATACCACGGTCAACCTGGTGAGCGGTGGCAACACGATCACGGCGCACGCCGGAACAACAACGACGCCGACGGCGCTCACGAACGGCAAGTGGGGCTTTGCCAAAGCCGGCGCACCGTTTGACGTCAGCTATACTACCGAAACCAACGCTGGTAGCAGTGCTACCAAATGGGCCGGAGTACCACCAAGTACGACGCCCTTTACTCTGAAAACGACGGCGACAACTGCCAGTAGCGACCCAACCGTCGTCTGGTACGCCGCCAAGGTTGACTCAACTCAGCCAAACGGCACCTATAGCGACACCGTCGTCTACACTGCGACAACCAACTAGTCAATTTTTACGCTACCAAGTCGGCCGGTCTTTCGGGACCGGCCTTTAGTATGCGACACTAAGCATATGACCGCACCCGCACCTATATCCGCCCTGATTTTCGATTGTTTCGGCGTTTTGCAACTTGATAGTACAGTCTCGCTGTTACATGTCGTCGGTCAAGCCGACCAGGCTGAGCTTGCGGGTGTCTTTGCGGCTAATAATCTGGGGCACTATGATCGGGACGGCTACGTCCGCGAACTAGCCCGGGTGACTGGCCTGAGTGTCGAGCGCGTTGAGACGTACATCCGCCACGAGCATCGACTGAACCGGCCTTTAGTCGATGCAATCATGACACTACGGGGCACCTATAAGATCGGGCTGCTTAGTAATATTGGTCGGGGCTGGATGAACGACTTCTTTTCGCAGCATCAACTGCACGATTTATTTGACGCCGTCGTCTTGAGCGGCGATGAGGGGATTGCCAAGCCCGACCCGGCTATCTATAGCATAATGACTGAGCGCTTAGAGGTGCCGACAGAGCAGTGCGTCATGATTGATGACATCGACGCGAACTGTCGTGGCGCAGAACAAGCTGGCCTAACGGCGATTCAGTTTATCGACAATCAGCAGTTACGCACACAGCTCGCCAATCTTGAAGTGAAAATTACATTTGATTGACAAACGTAAGCGTATTTAGTAAAATCCAGTTTAGACACTCCTCAAAAACAAAAACAGAAAGAAGTAATCGATGGCTACCACCCATCTCCTCATACGAGCAGGTATGATCGTGACGTCACTTGCTGTCGCGACGCTGCCTGTTATCGCTTCGGCAGCAAGTAGTACCGCAAACACAACCATTAACGCAAACGTTGGCTCGGCGATTAGCATCACCACGAGTGGTACGGTCACCGTCACCTTGACGCCAACGTCGGGCGGCGTCGTCAGTAGTGCTGGCGACACAGTGACCGTCAACACGAACAACGCCCTTGGGTACGTTTTGACGCTTAGTGACAGCAACACCGTCACTGACCTGACGAGTGGGGCGAACACGATCGCGGCTCATAGCGGTACGTTTGGCAGCCCAACCGCTCTCGGCAACGGAACGTGGGGGTACCGCATCGTTAACGCCGGCGGCTTCGGGGCAGGCGCCTACAGCGCGGAAACCAATAATGGCGCTAGCACGAGTACCTGGGCCGGTGTGCCATCGAGCACGACACCGAGTACAATCAAAACGACGAGCTCGAGTGCTACTAATGACGTGACAACCGTCTGGTACGGCGTTAAAGCTAACTCATCTCAAGCAAACGGTACCTATACCGACACAGTTACCTATACGGCGACAACCAACTAGTTTATAGTGGCAAGCACTATGGTGAGATGGTTGACGACCTATGCAACAGCAGGCCTTGTACTCGGCCTGCTGTTTGCTGTTGTCACGCCGTTGACTACGCAAGCAGCGACGACCGAAAAAGAGAGCATCACCGTCTCGCCAGTCAGCAAATCATTAAAACTCGACGCAGGCCAAGTGTTCAGCGATGAATTGACTGTCGTCAACGACGGGGGCACTGACTATACCTTCACCGTGTCAGCGCAGCCATACTCAGTGCGTAATGAAGACTACGAGCCTGACTTCTTTACCAGCAAGACCAACACCGACATCAAAGATTGGGTTAGTTTTACGCGCACGACCTATCGGATAAAGGCCGGCCAGACGCAGGTTGTTCCGTTTGAGATCAAGGTGCCAACTGGTGCAACGCCTGGTGGTCACTACGGAGTGATTTTTGCTGAAACTCAGCCCGGTGACCAGCCCGTGGCGGGGAACTCTGTTGAACGTAAAAAACGAGTCGGCACGTTACTGTACGCAACGGTAAATGGTACCTTTCGTACCGGCGGCTCCTTTACTGGTATTCGTACGCCTGGTCTTCAGTTCACCCGCCCACACAAAAGCGAACTGAACGTCAAAAATACCGGTAACGTTGATTTTCCGGTAACGACAATCCTGGCGGTGTCGGATCTTTTTGGCAGCCGTAAGTTTACCGGTGAGCAGACCTATCAGGTGCTGCCACAAACAAGCCGACGAATTAGCCTTGTTTGGGACAAGTCACCGGGCTTTGGGTTTTATAAAGTCGTGACTTCCGCAAAATTCCTTGATCAAGAAACCAGCAAGACCAGCTTTGTGCTGGTTGCGCCGATTGTGTTTTATATGGTGTTTGCCGTCGGGCTGCTGGGCGCCGTTATTTATTTCGTTGCCAAACGACGCTAGAACACTACGTCACTAAAACAGCCCCGGTTGAACAGGGCTGTTTTAGTGCGGACGATCGTCGTGTGACTAGACGCGCCGACGGCGAGCACGAACGAGCAGGACGACCGATACGACGACGACAAGGACGACGCCCGTTAGCGTTGCGTAGAAGGGCATACCGGTGTATGCCAGTTCGCCACCGGCGGCAGCAGTACCGGGTTGACTAACGGCGGCGGTGCTACAGGCTGTGTCATGGTCGTAGCTACCAGCACCGTAGGTGCCACAATCGTACACGGCGAACCGCATGAGTGGACTGTTGTTTATTTCCATGGCTTGCATTTCTTTTTGTTAAGCTTTACTATTATGAACATACATTAAGTGAGGAAAAAAGACAATGCCACAAATCGGACCAATGGAACTAATTATCATCCTAGCGATCCTATTGCTACTGTTCGGCGCCAAGAAATTACCAGAACTCGCTCGTAGTATCGGCTCAAGTGCCGGTGAGCTCAAAAAGGGTATGGACGACGTGAGCAAGACTCCTGGAAAGTCGGCCAGCGATGTCGACAGCAAACAGGGCTAAACCGAGCCACGAGACCCCCGTATCAATCGGCGAGCATCTGGGCGAGCTCCGCACACGACTTGCATGGATCGTCCTATCGCTACTGATGTTTTCGGCGGTCGCGTATGGGTTCCATGATCAGCTCGTTCACTATGTTCTGTCGCCGATCGGTGACCAGAAACTTGTTTACCTGACACCAGCCGGCGGCTTCACGTTCATCTTTCAGATCGTGATGTATGCGGGCATGCTCATGAGTATGCCGCTCGTCATCTATCATCTGTATCGATTCATTGCCCCGGCGCTGCCGAAGCGCATGCACCGACTTGGTATCAAGATTGTCGCCGCCTCAGCCGTTTTGATGACGATTGGTGCAGGATTTGGCTACTACTACGCCGTCCCGGCGGCACTTCAGTTCCTCACTGCGTTTGCCGGTGACTTTGTGACGGCCAATCTGACCGCCGACTCCTACCTCAACTTCATGGTGGCGTATGTGCTGGGCTTAGGACTCTTGTTTCAGTTGCCACTACTACTCATCTTGTGGAATCTTGCTCGTCCAATCAAGCCGGGCGGGCTGCTTAGCTCACAGCGTTTTGTCCTCGTCGGTGCGTTTGTGGCTGCCGCGTTGATAACACCGACGCCAGACGTCTTCAACCAATGTTTGATCGCATTACCGATCGTAGGGGCCTACCAGTTCGGAGTGGTGTCGGTGTACTTGACTAACCGACGTCGCCGAATGGCCGACAAGCCAGTCAAGGTCGCGAAAGTAGTTAAGGCACCGAAAGTACTTCGTCGTTCAGATAAGCAGACCAAAGCTGCCCCCCGGAGCCAGCCGCGCACAGTGCTGGCAAATAACTTCACCACAGCCGTTGCACCACCGGCTATCACTCCACTAGCGAAAACTGTAGGGCAGCAGCCAAAGCATGTAGTCGAACCGCCAGCTAAAATAGTGCCACTGGCGGCGAGCGCCAAAATTGACGGCTTGTCACGTCACTCTGTCCGCGTTGGTGTACCGCACCGCCAAGTCGCGTATACGCGTCCCTCTGCCGCATCGTCACGGACGGCGCAAAAAGTGACTGCCTCGTCGTCGGCTACCGCCACGAAAGGCACTGTCAGTATCGACGGCTTTAGCTTCGCCTAAAAAAATAAACATAACCCTCTTGACGGGCTAGGGTAGAGACGGTATGCTAGGCCTGAAACCTACAAAAAACAAAAAGGATCCACCATGAAACAGCATGTCCAAAAATTATTGGAGAAAGAAGTCGACCGCAAAGACTTTTTGAAGCACGTCGCGATTGGCGTTGCCGCCATGACCGGTGTGACCGCTGTCGCAAAAACCCTGACTGGTTACGGGGTGAAATCTCAGGCCTCAGGCTTCGGATCTGGTGCCTACGGCGGTCCAAAAAACTAGGCGCTACAATCTTTGAAAAAACGTCACGCGGTGGCGTTTTTTACTACTTGGACGATAAGGACTCGCTTATGTTATATAATGACTCCTAGTTATGAGGAAAAACAAATACGTCGCGGTACTTGTCGCGGCCGCCTGTGCCGTCGGTTTAGGCGTGTCATCAAGTGTGAGCGCTGACCGCTTTACGAGTACTAATTTCACGATCGACAGTAGTACGATCGGCAGCAGTATCGCCGGGAGCAACAGCTCCACTAACTACCGACTCGTCAGTGCTGGTGGCGACTCAGTGATGGGCAACGCGGCCGGTGGCAGCTATGCGTTAGGCCAGGGCGAAGTGGCGCAGCTGAGTCCATCGTTTGTTATGACTGCGCAGAGTACGGCTCTGTCGGTCTACTACCCATTTGACGAAGGATCAGGTCAACGGGCGAACGATTACAACGAGAGTAACGGACCGGCCGATTGGTTAGGTACGCCTACTTGGACGACATCCGGCAAAATCGGTGGCGGCATTTCCACCAGTAACGGCAACACAGTACGGACCTTGGCTATACCAACAAACACGACCAACGAAATGACGGCTTGTGTGTGGGTTAACCCGACGTCGGTTTCATCCATCCAGACGGTCATGGCACAGTCGAACAGCACCGTGTCGGGGGCGGGTAACTGGGCACTCGGCATCACCGCAACCGGTGCGCCCGAGGCGAGGATGAACATCGCAGGAACCGTCTTTACCGCGACGATGGGATCATCGATCGCAGCCGGCACTTGGTCTCATCTGTGTATTTCATATGCGGGCGGTGAACTGCGTGTCTACAGGAACGGCATCAGTTCAACACCTACGACGACAACAGGGTCATGGACTGGGGGTGTACTGCTGATGACGGTCGGTTCGCGTGGTACCTCAACGTACTTCACAGGGTCACTGGATGAGGCAAAATACTATGATGATCTGCTCGATGCCGACGAAGTGTTAGCTGAGTACGATTCCACTAACATAGGTGTACCGGCGGCGTTTCATTTTGGAGATCTCGTAGCTGGGTCACCCGTCGTAAAGAACATCGCCCTAACCGTTCAGTCCGATTCTCCTGGGTATTCGCTCGCTGTTTCGCAGGACCATAACCTGCAATCAGGCAGCAACACGATTCCGGTAGTAACGAGTGGAGACATTACGACACCGGTGCTCTGGACAAGCGGTAGCACCAAAGGCTTTGGCTTTACCGTACCGTTTCTAACGTCAGCCGGAACAAATGATGTTAAATGGGCGAGTGGAAACAGATATGCCGCTATTCCAAACAGTGCGACGACCTTTTTCACCCGCGAAGCCAATGATGGGAGTGTTGATATTATCAATACGCGTGTGCAGGTGGATGTCACGACGAACCAGGCGGCTGGTAATTATCAAAACACCATCACTTGGACGGGGACGATGCTGCCATGAGTCGCGCAAAATGGCTTCTCGTCGGCGTAATTGGTCTTATGTGGTCAGTCGGCGCAACGTCTCCAGCGCAGGCTGCTGCAAGGCTCGAAGTCGCCCCGCTTGAATACAGGACCAGCCTGAAAGTAGGTGAGAAAAAGAAAGGCTTCGTTGATGTTTCGAATCCCGATTCCACTACAGTGCGGGTCAAGACATCGGTTCAGGCATTTCGTCAAACCGACGACCGCGGTTCGCTTGAGTTTTATGATGACGAGCGCATGAAATCTGGGGTAAAGCTGGATCTAACAGAATTCGACCTTGGGCCGAAGCAGGCGATACGGATGTATTTCTTGCTCGACGGTACCGCACTACGAAGTGGTGATGTGTTCGGTGCGATCTTTTTCAGCCTGAAACCAAAAACAGCTAGTCCGCAATCGGCCAGTCTGGCGACGATCCGGGTCGGGACACTTCTAAGCCTCGTCAACGGCACACCCAGCTCCCGTCAGGCTGAGGTAACCCGGCTGGATGCTTCGTCACTGCAATTTGATGATACGATTCGCGGGACGTTTAGCGTCAAAAATACCGGTGATCCGAAAAAAACGACCGGCTTTTATCCAGAAGTAAAGGTGGCGGTCTGGCCATTCGGTGAAACCCGCACGCTATCGAGTAAGCTTGTCTTCGCCGGTCGGACGAGATCGAGTGAGTTTACTGCCAAAGCTCCACCCGTTGGCGTGTACCGCGTGAGCGTGAGCCACGGTGATTCGTCACAATCACGCTGGGTCGTTGTGATCCAGCCGTATGTCTTATTGATTCTCGGCGTAATCGTACTCGGTTTACTTATCCTTACAAAGTACCGTCGACGACAACGTCGTATTCGCCTGACGTCTTCTTGATCACCGTTCGTGTGATCAAAACGCTAGCGCTTTATACCATTTTACGGTAGAATATTTTGGCACACTGTAGCCAAAAACTACTGTGGAGAATGGAGACAAACAGGGAAATGAAAGTGAGCCAAAGCTTATATAGCTTGGTGCTCCAAATTTGGAAGCGCCGTATGGCATTCCTCGTCTTTGCGCTCGTTGGAGCGCTGTTTGCCGTTGTCCAGGCCACACCTACCTCGGCCGTCACAACCGTTCCGACTAAAATGAATTTCCAAGGACGGCTGACAAATGCGGCTAATGTGACCGTACCGAACGGAACGTATAACATGCGGCTCAAGCTCTACACCGTCGATACAGTCGGCACTGCTGTCTGGGCCGAGGATCGCTTGGTATCGGCCAGTCAAGGTGTTACTATCACCAACGGTCTTTTCACGATTCAACTCGGTAGTATCACGACGCTACCCGCCAGCTTATTTGCCAGCGGGGCGCTGTATTTAGAAATCGAGCTGCCAACGCCAGCATCAGCAACGACCAGCAGTCCTAGCTGGACCGAAGGCGCGATGACACCGCGCAACCAGCTTGCGACCAGTGCGTACGCCTATAACTCTGAAACCCTCGATGGCCTCGATAGCGCGGCGTTCGGCCAGACGGCAAGCGCCAATACATGGACCGGCACCAACGCCTTCAACGGCGCCACGCTGAGTGTGGGCGGGACGGTAAACACGGCCAAGTTTAACGTAGGCAGCATCTTTAATGTTGATACCAGCGGAAGTATTGTCAGCGTCGGTACTAGTGACACGACCGGCACCGTGCTCATCCTCGATACCAAAACGACTGCCGGTGATCCGACGGGCAGTTCGGCAACTAACGGCGCAATGTATTACAACAGCAATGCCGGCAAGTTCCGCTGCTACCAAGCTGGGGCATGGGCTGATTGTATCGGCGCTGGCGGCGGTGGCAGTACAACACTGCAACAGGCCTACGATAATTCATCTAGTCCTGCGACAATAACGACTTCGAGCGGGACGAAAGGAATGTCAATCAAAGCAGGGAGCACCTTTGATCAAACCGATTTATTCACCGTCCAGGATTCCGCGAGTGTAAAGCTGTTTACGGTTGATTCTCAGAATGGACGTGTCGTCATAGGTAACCCGACGGCCGACGGTACGGCAACAGTCCTCGTGCTCGACACCAAGAATACGGTTGGCGACCCAACTGGTACTGATGGTGCGATGTACTATAACTCGTCTTTAGGGCAGTACCGTTGTTACCGTGATGGTACCTGGGAGCCATGCGGGACGAAGCCGATAGACCGGGCTTTTATTGTCGAGGATGAGTTCCTTGGGGGTAGCACTGCTACAGGTACGATTGGACAGACCGGCTGGAACATGACGGCAATAACAAGTAACGGGGCTGTCACTTATAATCAGCCGACTGGTGTCACGACATCGCCCGATCGCCCGGGTATCCTTAGGCTACAAACGGCGGCAACCGTAAACACCGGCAGCACACTCATGCTTGGCTCAGCTACTGGCGGTTCAATGCAGATTTCAGCCGGTCAAGTCGTCAAAACTGCCGTTGCAGTCGGGTCGGCAACCAGTGGTCAGCAGACAATCCGCGTTGGTATTCATAATGAAGTTGCAGTTACTACCAGGCCGACAACAGGCGTATTTTGGGAAGCTGATACTAGCCTGAACGCTAATTGGCAATACTGTCATGGAACCGGGTCAGCCGTGACATGCACGCCAAGCTCGGTGGCCGTTACAGCGAACACGATGGTACGGCTCGAGATCAAGGTCGCGACTGTTGGCACGGGTACTTCCGCGGCGACATTCAGTATCAATGGGATTGCATCAAATGTGAGCGGCGCTACTATCAACTCGATTAACCGTGTCAGTCCAGCGGTGTCTATGTACACCCAGTCAGCAACTCAAAATAACTTTTATATTGATTATTACCAGATACGTGGCGATGCGTCTGCTATCCGGTAATATTACGGCGAACTCTTTCGTAGACTGTTTAAAATCGTTTGCATACTATCCGCACCAATTGGGCGCGGTGCGTTTATAAGGATCCAGGTATTATCATCAGTCAGCAAGGTGCCAGTTGTCCGACTCTGTCCGTCAGTAATGTACGCCTGTCCGTAAAGTGTTTTGAAGTCCTTGTCTCCTCTGAGGCTTCCGATATCGAATGCACTGGGCGTTTTTTGTTCGGTAAAAACCAGGGTTTTATCCACATCATTTACAAGTGTGAATACCAGCACACCATCCGTAAAGCTCACTGAGCCTTTAGCGAGCGAGAAGCCCGCAACAGGTAATTGCGAGAAATAGTAAGGCTGAAAACCAGTAACGGATCGCTCTGCGACCCGAAACTCGTCGTGTGTCGCCTTGCCTGCAAGCAGGCCAACCACTAAACCGAGGCTGACGACACCCAGCGCTGTCAAAATTATAAAAAACTTACGCATACCCGTCATGATAACAAATTTCCCTTATCTGCTCGCTAGGAGCGGTACTATATGCCTAACATAATCAGCACAACAAAAAAGATTGATTCAAAGAAAAACCTATGCATAAATAACAACACAAAGTGGTGAAGCAGAAAAAAAGGGGGGTAGGGTGAGACAGCGTAGATTCATGAAACGAGCGGTTTTCGTGGCAGTAATTGCCGTAGCCGGTGCTCTCGGTGTGCTGGCAATAGATGAACAGGATGTACTGGCGGATCGAGAGGGTTCTCGCGTCTGCTATAAGACTAAAGACAGCTTCTCGGTACCAAGGGGTTCGATCCGATGGTTTGAGTCGGGCAGTCAAGGCAGCTGTAACGGTGATGAGCGCGAGCTCGCAGCCAGTGACTTGCTAAAAGGCAGTCTCATGACAGAAAAATTGGCGAACGCTGAACTAATGGACGCGCGTTTAATGTACCTGAGCTTAGACCGCGTTAACTTCAGTGGTTCTAACCTTGGTTCGGCACGATTGAATGGTAGTTCGCTGGTGAAAGCTAATTTTTCGAAAGCAATCTTGAGCACTACAGTTTTTGATTTTGTCGATGCCAGACAAGCAAACTTTAGTGACATTACCGAGATGTATGTATCCAGCAGAGCGGGTGATTTTGCTGGCTCAGATCTATCAAGATCAACCAATATTCGCTTAGAGGGCGGTAACTTTAGTGACGCTAAGTTTTTCAAGAGCAGTGTATCCGGCATAACCGACGCAAACCTTACAAACGTAGATTTCAGAACAACAATATTTATACCATCATCAACATTCATAAACAGATCGAACCTTACAAATGCAAACTTTTCTAAGGTAGAGTTCAACGGTCGAGTTGACTTTGCGAGCAATGATTTGACGCGGACGAATTTTGCTGGAGCAAAATTCATTGCAACTGATGACGAAAACTATACGGAATTCAATGGCTCAGTTATGAAGGCAACTAATTTCCGTGGTGTCCGGTTCGAAAATGTTGTGTTTCAAGGCGTCGACATGACATCGACGCAGCTGACAGGGACGACCTGGAAAAACACCATTTGCCCTGATGGAACCAATAGCGACAACAACGGGGCGACGTGTCTTGGTCACCTCAAACCGCTGCCGTAACACTTTGGGCTAGCTATGGTGCTAAAATAAAGACAACTTCAAAGAGGACCGTATGGAAAAACCTGATTCACAGACCGATTCGACACCGATTAACGTTCGCAGGGCAACACCAGCGGGTGTGTCAGCTCTGCGGCAGCAAGGTAAAAAATCACGCCCGAAGTGGCAATGGATCGTGGCTGCAATTCTCGCCGTTGCACTTGCGTACGCACTGGCATGGGCGATAGGCAAGGCGAGTGCTGGTGGGGGACCACGGGGTGATCGATACCAGGCGGTGTTTCTTGATAACGACCAGGTATTCTTTGGCAAACTGAAAAACACCGATGGATCGTACTTGCGTCTCGAACAGGCCTTTTCGACCAAGAGCAATGACCTGCCATCGGACGCGTCGGCCGAACAGCGCGCAACTGCCTCCAATAACATTTCGCTCGTCAAAGTCGGCGACCTCGTCTATGGTCCTGAGAACGTCCTTATGATCCGGGCTGAAAAGGTGAAGTTCTGGCAAGACCTGAAGACCGACAGCAAGGTAAGCCAGGCAATCGAGAAGGCTAGCAAATAGCCGTACGGGACCATGCCCGAATTACCTGAAGTCGAGACTGTCCGGCGTGGCCTAAACCGTTTGATTGTTGGCAAGACCATCAAGGCGGTCGCCCATGATACGCCCAAAAACTTTCCAAACGCCCAGGGCGATGTCGACGAGTTTCTGATTGGCGCCACGGTCGTCGGTGTCCGTCGTCGGGCCAAAGTAATCCTGATTGATTTGAGCAGTGACTATACACTGGTCGTGCATCTGAAAATGACGGGACAAATGGTGTACGTCGGCCAGCACGAGCAGCAGTGGGGGGCGGGGCATCCGAACGACAGTTTAGTTGGACATCTGCCCGACAAATCGACGCGCGTTACGATTGAATTTACGGATGACAGCCGACTTTATTTCAACGACTTTCGGAAGTTTGGCTGGGTGAAGCTATACGCTACTATCGAAGTTCCAAATATCGATTTTATGCGCCGGGTCGGCCCGGAGCCGCTCGAGGACGATTTTACGGCTACTCAATTCGAGGAGCGCTTTGCCAGGCGACGTCGGACCAGTATCAAAGCGGCGCTACTAGACCAAACTGTTGTGGCGGGCGTGGGTAACATTTATGCCGACGAAGCGCTCTGGAGTGCGCACATCCATCCGGCGCGGCTCGTCGGTAGTCTGAGCCAAGACGAACTGCATAAGCTATACACGCAGGTCCGCGCCGTCATGAATCTGAGCATTGAAAAGGGCGGTTCCAGCAATTCGACTTACCGCGACGCCGAAGGGAACAAGGGGAGCTACATGCAGTTTGCAAACGTCTTTCGCCGCGAAGGCCAGCCGTGCGTTCGTCACGCCGATGTAGTGATTCAAAAAAGTCGGGTCGCCGGGCGGGGTACGCATACCTGCCCAGCGTGCCAACCAGAACCGGAGAAGGCGCTATGATAACATTGCTGACCGGACCTGATAACTATGCCGCCGCAGAATTTATTGACACCAAACGACGAGCCTTTACCGGCGAAGTTATATCCATTGATGGCTCTGTCCTCGAAGCAGCCGCCTTGCCGGACGTTTTTACGGGCACAACATTGTTCTCAACGGCCCGACTGGTTATTATTCGTGACGCCAGCCGTAACAAAAGTATCTGGACGGTGCTGGATGATTGGGTCGAGCGAATCCCAGCCGAAACTGACGTCATTTTCGTTGATGAGGCAGCCGACAAACGCACCCGCACGTATAAACAGCTCCAAAAGCACGGTAAGGTGATTGACTGCAAGCTGCCATCGACGTCTCAGGTGGCAACCTGGGCGAAGGCGTACGTTTCGGCGCAGAGCGGAACCATACCTCCGCCTGAGCTTGGCTACCTCGTCGGCCTGGTCGGCACAGATCGCTGGCGACTCAAAGGCGAGCTCGATAAGCTACTGCTCGCCAAACGGCCCATTAACCGCCAACTGATCGATGAAATCGTCGAGCCGAACCCCGAAGCGTCGGTTTTTCGACTGCTCGAAGCAATTTTCAGAGGTGAGCGTTCGAAGGCCGAGGACTTGTTTGCGACGGTAGCGCAAAAAGAAGACCCGTATAAGTTCTTTGGCCTCGTCAGCTCGCAGGTGATCGCGATGCTGGCTATCTTGTCGGCTGGTTCGCGCCGCCGCGGCGACATCGCCCGCGAGCAGGGCATCAGCCCCTACATACTGGACACGATGTCACCGATCGCCGAGCGGTTGGGGTTGATGCGTTGCCGCGACATCGCAGCCCGTCTGGCGGTGTGTGACGAAAAAATCAAGACCACCGGCGTCGAGCCGTGGCACCAACTACGCGTTACGCTATTGTCGCTATAGGTAACCGATAAAATGCTTGCGTTTTCGTAGGCCAACTGGTACGCTACCAGTAATGTTTCTCGGTAAAGCCAGGGCATAGAGACAAAAAAGAGACAAAAACATGCAGTGGATTTTTAATGGCTTTGAGACGCCATCATATGTATCGAACCGCATGCGACCAGCGAAGCTCCTTGGCTTTCTGTTGGCCGTCGCGGCAGCACTATCACTACTGACAGTGCTTTTTCCGGCTGACGTCGCAGCGGTAACAACCGTTCCAACGAAAATGAACTTTCAGGGCCGACTGACAAACGCGGCCGGTATCACCGTCCCAGACGGCACGTACAATATCCGCCTCAAGCTGTACACGGTATCAAGTGCCGGCACTGCCGTCTGGAGCGAAGACCGCCTTGTGTCTGCCGGCCAAGGCGTCGTTGTCACAAAGGGCCTATTCACGGTCAAGCTAGGTGATGTCACGACGTTACCGGCGACGCTCTTTGCCAGTGGCGATCTATACCTCGAAATTGAGCTGCCGACACCGGCCACCGCTACGACGTCGAGCCCGAGCTGGACCGAAGGCGCGATGACGCCACGCAACCAGCTCGCGACCAGCGCCTATGCCTATAATTCAGAGACACTTGACGGTCTCGACAGCGCCGATTTTGCGCAGACCGCAGGCAATAATACCTGGTCTGGCACAAATGCGTTTAACGGCAGTACCCTCAGCGTCGGTGGCTCACCAAACGTGGCTAAGTTTTCGGTCGGAACGCTACTGAACGCCGACACAACGAATATGAATGTTACGGTGAACGGGGGACTAGATCAGACCGGGCACACTTTGTCTCTCAAGGGCTCACTCGCTGGCAGTGTGGGGACGTATTACCCGCGTGAAATGGACGTAGTTGGCAATTATGTATACCTTATCAATCAGGGCAACGGCGGCCCTTATTCAGGACCACTAACGGTCATCGATGTAACAAATCCAGCCGCGCCAGCTGTGGTCGGTAGCCTCGATCATACGAGCTTGACGGCGGCCCGTGATGTTCGAGTCGTCGGGCGGTATGCTTACATCGCAACGTTCAACGACACATTCGCGGTCGTTGATATCAGCGACCCCTCCACGCCTACCTATGTCGCCTCCATCACGAACTCAACGTACCTAGATGAAGCGCATGGGCTTGAGATCCAGGGAAAGTACGCCTATGTCGGTGCATCAAATATCACGAACACGAACGGATACTTAACGGTTATTGATATTAGCAATCCGGCTAACCCAACAATTGTCAGCCAGATTCTTCATTCAAGTTTGAAAAATGCCCGTCAGGTCGATATCAGTGGTCGCTATGCCTATGTCACCAGTGGTGCAACGAGCGGTACGGCCGGTCTTTCCATCATAGACATTAGCAATCCGCTCGCCCCAACGTATGTTGGCAGTTATCTCAGTTCCACGCTGATGGTAAGTCGTGACGTGGTAGTGAATGGAAAGTACGCCTACATCGTCAGTATGCAAAATGATACCTTTGCAATCCTCGATATATCGAATCCCGCAACCCCGACGCTTGTTGGTAGCTACACAAGTTCGACGAATATTAATGACCCCTATGACATCACGCTGAACGGTCGTTACGCGTATATCGCCGGCAATGCCAGTGATAACGTCAGTGTCATTGATATCAGTAACCCCGCGACGCCGACGCTTGTCTCTGGTGCTGGTTATACGACGGCAGGCTTGGCGCCGATGGCAACCATTATGAACGGGCGCTACCTATATGTCGGGACGACAAACTTCTCTGCGAGCACAGTTCAGTTCCGAGTCCTTGACACGAGTGGCGCCACTCTTGGTGCAACAACGACTGCTTCGCTGGACACCAATAATTTGCAGGTTGAGGGCTCGGCTGATATTTACGGTGAACTAAACGTTCACGATACGCTTACGGTCGGCCAGGGTGGGATACGGACCGATGGATCGTTGAATGCTTACGGTGGGTTGACGGCGGGCAACGGACTGTTCCAGGTCGATGCCGAGAATTCACTTGTCAGAGTTGGCCCGGCTACGGCCGACGGCACGGCTGTCGTGTTCGTGCTCGATACCAAGAACACCGCCGGTGATCCAACGGGTGTCAACGGTGCGATGTACTACAACAGCAACGCCGGTAAGTTCCGCTGCTATGAAGCGTCTGTATGGAAAGACTGTATTGGCAGCGGTGCGGCCTCAACTGATGTGTTATTCGTAAACACTTCCGTCCCGGCTGGTAATACACTGACCAATACCGTTGCAACTGACCAGGCGTTTGCATCTGCGTATACCGTACCCGCCAATGATTGTCAGCCAGGTCGAACCTACCGCATCACTGCCCGTGGCGTATATACGTTAACGACAGCAGGGAGCTACAACGCAACGATGAAAATCAAATGGGGAACGACGACAGTGCTGTCGAGTGCCGGGGTACAGCTGACTGGAGCCCAAACGAATCGACAGTGGCAAGTTATTGCAGATATTATTTGTCAGACGTCCGGGACGACTGGGACCATCGAGGGACAAGGCGGATTCAGGCGTAATGCTTCAAGCACTGCAGCGGTTGGTGAAACAGAGATGGTAAGTACCGCAGCAGTTACGATCAACACCACCACTAGCCAAAGTCTGCAATTGACGACACAGTTCGCTACAGCAAACTCTGGTGACACTATGACCCTTCGTCAGTTCATCGTCGAAGCAATCGGCCCATAAGCGGACTTGTTACTCTGATAAAACAAATCGTCCAGCCGGTAGCTGGACGATTTTTCGTTCGTTTGAAACGAGAGGGGACTACGTTGTCTTGGTCTTCTTTGTCGCTGGCTTCTTGGCAGGGGCTTTGGCAGCTGGTTTAGCTGTCGTCTTGGCGGCTGGCTTTTTCGCAGCTTTTGGAGCGGCCTTGGCGGCGGTTTTTTTGGCAGGCTTCGCAGCCGATCCGGCAGCTTTAGCGGTCGCAGCTAGCTTGGCTTTGCGGCGGGCAGCGGTGTTTTTCGGCAGGAGGCCTTTTTTAACCATGGTGTCGAGGCGGCTTTGGGCGGAGCTGAGTGATTCGGCCGATGGCTGCGCGGCAAATGTCTTCATTGCGGTGCGCAGGCTGCGTTTGACGGCGACGTTCCGAGTTCGGCGAACGGCGGTCTGGCGCATACGTTTGATAGCTGACTTGATGATAGGCACGAGGGTAGAGTACTCCGTTTAGTTGCTATGACAATCAACGGACGACTATAGCTGAAAATCGCCCATCTGTAAAGGAGAGAGGCCGTTGGCAGTAAAAGACTTGACAGTAGTAAAAGGCTTATGATAGTCTGGCCTCAAGAAGCCGTGAGAGGCCTCAAATAAAAAAAGCGAACAAAATGCAAACCGAACCGAATGCAAAACAGCAGATCGTCGATCGTATTAAAAACTCGACGAACATTCTTGTCACTGTTAGTGCCAATCCTTCTGTCGACTCCCTGAGCGCCGCCTTGAGCCTTGCGCTGATGCTGAACCGGCTCGACAAGCACGCCACGGCTGTTTTTAGTGGCGAGATACCAAAAACGATCAGTTTCTTAAAACCGGATAAAACCTTTGAGCACACCGTTGATTCACTGCGTGACTTCATCATCGCGCTCGACAAGGAAAAGGCCGATCGTCTGCGTTACAAAGTCGAAGACAACGTTGTTCGCATCTTCATTACGCCGTACCGCACGACGCTGACGCAGGCCGACCTGCAATTTAGCCAGGGTGATTTCAATGTCGAATTGATCATTGCACTCGGGGTAGAGAAGCGAGAAGACCTCGACAACGCGATTACCGCGCATGGCCGGATTTTGCACGACGCCACGGTCGTTACGATCAACCAAGATGGGGCGAAATCTGAGCTCGGCGAACTTGACTGGACCGACCCAGCCGCCAGTAGCCTGTGTGAAATGCTCATGAGCCTCAGTGAGTCGCTGCAGTCGGGCCTGCTGGATCAACAGATCGCCACTGCCTTGCTGACTGGTATCGTCTCGGCGACTGATCGGTTCCGTAACCAACACACCAGCCCGCGTGTCATGACGATGGCTGCGCAGTTGATGGCGGCCGGGGCCAACCAGCAGCTGATCGCCACTGAACTTGAAGCTGGCAAGGTGACCGCCCCAGTACCACCAAAAGACGGAGCCGTCCCTCTGAGCGAAGGCAAATCACAAAAAGTTAGCGAACCACCAAAAGTCGCTGACGGATCACTCCAGATAACGCACGTACCGGTTGCCGATGCCGAGCCACTACCAGACGATGCCGCCGCCGCACTCGCCGCCGCTGAGATCGAACTTGCTCGCAACCTGCAAAAAGCAGCTCCGGCGGCTCCCACCGTGTCGGTCGCTGATATGCAGGCTGATCTTGCCGCTGCCAGCAGTGAAGTGAATGCCGATGCGAATAAAGCGCCAATGACT